>JBBQUN010000001.1:0-65741 GCA_038212405.1 Acidimicrobiales bacterium
CGTGAGGATCGCGAGCACGTCCTGGCGGTCGACCCTGCCGACACGATCAGTGAACTCGTCACCGACCAACTGCAGAGCGAACGAGTGCGCCAAGCCCTGCACGGATTGACCGAGACGCAACGAGCGGCCATCGAGCTGGCCTATTTCGGCGGGCATACCTACCGTGAGGTGGCGGTGCTGCTCGATATTGCCGAAGGAACAGCAAAGACACGAATTCGCGACGGGCTGATACGCCTACGAGATCACCTGGGGGTGACGACATGACCGATGACGAACTTCACCAATTGGCGGGGGCGTATGCCCTCGACGCCCTCGAACCAGACGAGGCTGCCGCATTCGAGGCGCATCTGCCGGCGTGCAGTTCGTGTGCAACGACCGTCATGGAGTTCGAGCGTACGGCCGGGGAACTGGGCGAGGTCGGTCGGCGCCAGCCACCAGCATCATTGAAGGCGCGCATCATGGCCGACATCGCGACGACACCGCAGCTGTCCTCGGCCGGTGCCGAGAGATCCGGTGTCGATGGAACAGCGCCAACAGCTTCGCCATCCCTCCCGGCGCAGCACGTCGACGAACTCGCTCGACGCCGTCGGCCACTCATGCCGGTCGTAGCGGCCTTTGCCGCCGCTCTCTTCGTCGTGGTTGGTGTTGTCGCCACCTTCGCCCTGCCAGACGGCAAGTCCGCAAGCGAGGAATTGATCGCCGCACCCGATGCCGTCACCTTGCAGCTCGAACCGACCGAGGCAGGGCCGTCCAACATCACCGTCGAAGTGGTGTGGTCACAGGAACAAGATCGTGCGCTGGTGAAGGCGAATGGGCTCGCTGACCCCGGCGAGGGCATGGACTATCAGCTCTGGTTCGTCGTGCCCGACGGGGTCGCCCCTGCCGGACTCTTCTCACCGGAAGACGGTGTGGTCGAGGCACTTCTCGATCTCGACGATGTCGAGGGTCTGGGTTGGGGCATCAGTATCGAACCCGATGCAGGCTCTGACCAGCCAACGAGCGAGGTGTTGTTCCTCGGTCTTGCGTGACGGTCAGCACGACGTCCGGCGCAAGGGTGCTGCCGGTTCCTTGGCCGAATCTCGACGTATGGTCCTTCAGCCACGCTGCCTTTCGACCGATACACCGACACACGCCGACCCGGAGCCGAGTGCCATGAAGAACCAACGTCGAGCCTGGCACCGCCGGGGAGCAATCGCGACGAGCCTCGCTGCCCTGGCCTCGGTGTCGTTGCCGGTGACGGCGGTACCTTCAGCAGCCGCCCCTCAAACGTCGGCCAAGAGTGCGCTCTCGCTGGACAGCACCGTGTTGCCACCCATGACCTTTGATCCGTCGCTCCCGTTCGAGATCGTTCCGGGCCGCGACACCGTCCAACCTCACGTCGACACCATCGACGGTGTCGAGCTCTCTCCCACCGAGGTCGACGCCGTCTTCGCACGGGCTGAGCTCGCAGGCGAGCCCGGTCGGGCGTTGGCGACGAGCACGCAGGTCTATGACTGGCGCGGCACCACCAGCGACCCCGATGTTCGGATCGTGGCCGATGCGAACGTACCGATCGAAGTCGTGCAACTCCTCGGCGAAGTCTTCGAGGAGTGGCGTGAGGTCATCGATCTCGACATCGCTGCTCCCGAGTGGCACCACATTCGCCTGGCGTGGCGAGACGACCTTCCGACCGGCGTGCTCGGTGGTGCCTCGACCGGCTGGGTCACGGTCAATCAGAACGGCTCCACGTTCGTCGTGCCTCGGTTCCTGGCCAATGTGAATGGTGCCTCGACCGCCTCTGGTGCCTACGCCCTCGATCTCGTGCTGAACTCGCAGATCAACTGGGACTTTGCTATCGACCCCAACGACTCCCAGCCGAACAACGCCTACTACCTCAAGACCGTGATGCTGCACGAGGTCGGTCATGCCCTTGGGGTCGCCTCTGGTGTCGACCGCGAGCAGTCGATCAATTCCTCGGTGCTCAGCACCTGGGGCGCCACGTTCTTCGCCAACAAAAATCCCACCCAACCCTTTGCCAGCTTGCGATCGGGTGTCGTCAAGGCGAACGACCTGTGGTCGGTCAATGCCGACGGCACCTGGGAGAAGATCTTCGATCCGTTCTCGTGGAGTCAGGGTTCGAGCCTCAGCCACCTCGACGAGAACACCTATACCTACCAGCGGGGCCAGATTCGAACACCCGGCGCGCTGATGACTCCCTTCCTCACCAATGGCGAGGTCAATCACGTCGACGGGGTCATTGCCGGGCTGCTCAGCCAAGCCGGGTACGAAACCTTCCTCTTCCCCTCGGCGCCAGTGGTGTCGGCCGCGTCAAACAACGGCGTGCTGAGTGTCAACGTCGCACCGGGGCCTGATACGGCGATGAACGTTCCGGCCAAGCAGTGGATGGTGACGATCAAAGACCCGGTGGGAACGGTCGTCCGGCAGGCGACCATTGCGGCCTCTGCCCGGAGTGTCGACTTCGGCGGGTTCGCAACGAGCGGCACCTACACCGCCTCGGTCGCGGCCGAGATCGATGGCCAGACCGCGCTGGCGGCGCCAGTCGGCGTCGCATTCACCGCAGTCCCTCGCACCACGATCGGCGAAGCCAGCACTCTCTTCGGCGTGATCTATGCCACCGACTACCGAGCTGACGATGCCGACACCCTTCGGCTGTATCGAGCGTTCTTCGAACGAGATCCCGATCCCGTTGGCATCAAGTACTGGATCGGCCAGTCGCGCGGTGGGGCAACCTATGACGACCTCGCCTACGCATTCGCCTTCAGCGACGAGTTCACCTTGCGCTATCGCAACCTGACCGACCGGCAGTTCCTCGAGTTGGTCTACCGGAACGTGCTGGGCCGTGCCCCGGATCAGGGCGGCTTCGATTACTGGAACAACCAGATCGTCAGCGGCCTACCACGGCACCTCACGGTGCGCTGGATCGCCCAGAGCAGCGAGTTCAGCAACCGTCACCCGTACCTGCCGCAGTAGCAACGAACGGCAGCGGTAGCTACAGCAGCTGCCCGTATTCCGATTCGAGCTGATCGAAGTCGAGGTTGCGAAGGAACCGGCTGAAGGCGATCTGTGCCGTCAGCGCATCGAGATTGCGGAACGGTTCGGGTACGAACGCTGGTGGTGCGAGCAGTCCCTCGTCGAACAGGTGGTTGACCAGGCCCATGGCCTGGAGGTCGACCTTGCCGCAGAACAGCATGGGGATTCGATCCGGTCGACCCTGGCGCAGTGCCAGCCGCACGTAGACGTAGGACAACACCAGCCCTTTGCCGTAGGCCAGATCTTTGGTGAATGGGGGACCGGTCGGTGTGCTGCCACGGAAGATGCGGGCAGCAATGCTCCAGCACTCGTCTTCGGTCAACCCCTCGGTGCGGAAGTGTTCGAAGAGCTCGACGAATGATGCCCCTTCCAGCACGAGTGACACCCCGCGCACACGGTTCGCGATGCGGCGCAAGCGACCAGGGTGGCTCCGGAGCGCGAACATCTCGGTGAGTGTCGCCAGTCCCTCCTGGGTGACCGTCGCCGGGGGAGCGGCCTTGCCAAGGAAGTTGCACCATGGTTGGGCGAGCCCGTTGCGGGTGGTGCCGACATGCACCCAACCCTCGTGAGCCTCGAGCGTTGCCAGGTCTTGCGGGCTGAACCTGGCGTCGGCGCGGAGCTTGATGTAGGTCGAGCCGGCGGCGGCGTCGGCAACCAGGCCGTCATCAAGGCGAACATCGACCGCCCCCGGGCCCATGGAAGCGTCGAGCCGGGCTTGCAGGTCATCGACGGCGGCCTGACCATCGAGATCATGAGCCGACCTGTCGATCAGCAGTGACGGTTCCAGCGCCGCGAGCGAGTCATCCAACGAGTCGGCCAGGTCTCGCACGGTGGGGCCGCCGGCGTGGAAGACCTCTTCGGGTGTGCCGTAGAGCAAGGTGGCGTAGCTACCGAAGGCAGGTTTTCCTCGGGCCTGGAGAAGATCGATCGTGAGCCGGTACTGCTCACAGGTTCGTCGTAGCAGTTGCGAGGCAGCGGTTGCGGACCCGAGTTGGGTTGCGATCTCGGTCTCGAGTTCGATGAAGCGGAGCCGCACGTCATCGGCATCGAACTTGAGAGGATTGCGCTCGTAGTAGTCGGTGTCGACGGCGGGCTGTTCCCTGAAGTTCGAAGCGAAGAAGCCATCACGGATGTTGTCGGTCCACTTCACCGCATCGAGTACTCGGATCTCGGCCTGGGCCTCGATGAGTCGATCCGACAACTGGCGGATGGTGGCCCGATGGTCACCCTGTTCGGCGGTGACGGTCTCGACAGTGTCGGTCATCTCCATAGTGAACAGCCTCGACATGACGAGAACACCCGTCACTTTGCGCCAGTGTCGGCGATTCTTGCCCTCATCGCCGCCGCTCCAGCTCGTGAGCTCGATCTCGGCAGTGGTTGGTGGAGCGGTTCCCGTGATCTTCTCGGTGTGGGTCTTTTGCTCGCCATCTGACATCGGGAGCTGCATCGTTGCCCAGAACCTGTCCTCGTACACTTGGCCCCCGTGATCACGTCCCCACGCATCGGTCTGGTTCTCGGCGCAGGCGGAGTGCCGGGTGGGGCCTATATACGAGCGGTGCTCGCCGAGATCGAAACGGTCACCGGCTGGTCAACAGCCAGTGCAACCACGATCATCGGTACGTCGGTCGGCGCCCTCAACGGGGCCCGTCAGCCACTGCCGAACCTGGCAGCCCCGGCAACGTCGGAACAGCTCTCCGGGATCGCACACCTGTCCGGCGCGCTCTCGCTGCCGAACGCCTCGGTGGCGACGCCGCTGGTGGCGAAGATCCGACACTACGGCGGGCAGGCTGCTGCTCGCCTTGCGCCGGCAGGTTCGCATCCGCAGGACTATGACGTGGCCGCTCCGCCCTATCACCCGGGGGTCGTCGCCGTCTCGGTCGTTCGACGCTCGGGGCGGCGGCGCGCCACTGTCTTGGCGAACGCTGGATTCCCGCAAGACGAGTTGTATGCCTCGGCGGCGGTACCTGGATACGCCTTGCCTGTCATCATCGACGGCGAGGAGCGCATCGACGGTGCGGTCTGGTCGTCGACCAACGCCGACCTCGTCGGGATCGAAGACCATGACGCACTGGTGGTGATCGCTCCAATGGCGGCGCGGATGGGGGGCAACCTCTTGGCCCGAACGCATCGAGCACAGCTCATCGTGGAACTGAGACGGTGGGCCGAGTCAGGCAAGCCACTGGTCGTCGTCAACCCAACTGGCGAAGAGCAACAGCTCCGACCCGTCCATGCCGCATTCGCCGCCACAGGGCGGCAACGAGTGCGCGATGGGTGGGATCGAGGACCGATGTGAGCGGGTGGCGCCGGTAGGGTTGGCCGCGATGGTTCGTCGCCCACCCCTGGTCTTCATTTTCTCGGTCACCGTCGCCGGGATCCTGGCGAACACGCTGCTCAGCCCCAATATCCCCGATGTGCTCGACGCGTTCGACCAGCCCGAATCCCGCGCCGGGATCCTCGTGGCGAGCGGTCCGTTGCCCGGCGTCCTGGTGGCGCCGATCATCGGGATCGTCGCCGATCGACTCGGTCGTCGACGGGTGCTGCTTCCCTGCTTGGTGCTGTTCGGACTGGCAGGATTGGCGGCTGCCACCGCCCCCACGTTCGAGTTCCTTCTTCTGGCCAGAGTGATCCAGGGCGTTGGCGGAGCGGGGCTGATCAATCTGGCGGTGGTGATGATCAGTGACTTCTGGAGCGGGTCGGAGCGAACCGCACTGATCGGTCGCAACAGCGCCGTGCTCACCGTGTGTCTGGCGTTGATCCCATCATTCAGTGGGCTGCTCGCGTCAGTCGCGAGCTGGCGTTGGTCACTGGCCTGCGCGTCGCTCGCTCTGCCGGTTGCCGCCTTCGGCTATCGCCACATGCCCCGCGTCGACACCGTCGCCACCACGACCATCGGCGACCAACTTCGCGGCACCCGACGCGCCGTCCGCCAGCCGGTGATCTTGGCGGTCATCGTGGCATCGGCGCTGCTGTTCATGGTGATCTTCGGCGTGTTCCTCACCACGCTGCCGGTGCACCTCGAAAAGGAGTTCGATCTCGGCCCAGGGGCCCGTGGACTGATCCTGTCTGCGCCGGCGATCGGCTCGACCCTGGTCGCCTTCAACCTCGGTCGGATTCGGGCACGATTCTCGGTTCGCAAGGTCTTGGTGGCATCGAGCGTGCTGATCTCGGTGGCGGCGTTTGCCATCGGCGTTGCGCCAACCATCGTGCTGATCGTCGCTGCCTCGATCATCTACGGATTGGGCGATGGTCTCGCCATCCCATCGCTCCAAGACGTGACCGCCAGCTCGGCGCCCGAAGGCCAGCGGGCCTCGGTCATGGCCGGCTTTGTCTCGGCCACCCGTCTGGGGCAGACCGTCGGCCCCGTTGGCGCGTCGGCCATCTTTGCCGCAACGTCGACATCAACGGCCATGATCATCGGCGCCGCCATCTTCGCCGCGGTGGCGATCGGCTTTGTCATCGGCCCGATCGACGAGCGAGCAATTGCTCGGGCTGCTGCGGCGACATGACCGATTTCTCCTTGCTCCTGGCACCGGTCGAGTCGATCATTCGTCGCGTCTCCGCATCGATCATCGAGCCCCGCTTCCGGGCCTTGACCGCCGATCAGGTGATCGAGAAGCGACCGGGCGACGTGGTCACCATCGCTGACCGAGAAGCAGAGTCGGCACTCGGCGCAGCATTCGAACTCCTGCTTCCCGGTGTGCCCGTGGTCGGTGAGGAAGCGGTGAGTGCTGACCCGAGCGTGCTCAGCCACCTCGACACTGCGAGCTTGGCCTGGATCGTCGACCCGATCGACGGGACGAAGAACTTCGTCAACGGCTCGGTCGATCACGCCGTGATGGTCGCCCTGGTCGAGAATCATCGACCGAAGGCGTCGTGGATCTGGTACCCCGACGCCAAGGTGATGCTCACCGCGACGGCTGGCGGGGGCGTTCACCGAAACGGCGAGCCAGTCGAGCGAATCGAGCGCGGCGAACGGGCAAGCGACCTGTCAGGTGTTGTGAAAGCGGGCTTCGCTCCTCAAGTGATTCGAGCTGCGATCAAGAAACGCCAAGCCGGTTTCGGCATGGTGAACCGCGGGCGGGGCTGCGCTGGTGTCGAGTACGCCGATGTGGTTGCGGGTCGTCGGGATTTCATCCTCTACGGGTTCGCCCACCCGTGGGACCACCTGCCCGGCTCGCTGATGATCACCGAACTCGGCGGCCACGTCGCGCACCTCGACGGTGCGCCGTACACCCCGACGTCGCGTCAAGTCGGCCTCCTCATCGCTGCGAGTGCCGAGGTGTGGACCGTGGCTCGCCGCCAACTCTTTGGCTGAGCTAGCACTCGGCGTCGCTCATGAATCGGCGACGTTCACGAATCGGCGACGATCACGACGATGGTGTGGAGTCCCGTGGCGCCGTTCGGCAATGGATCCACACGTTCGGCGTCTTGCACCTCGCCGTCGTTGTTCGTCGAGCGAACCGACACCGAATGGCGACCGGGCGTTGCCTCCCACACCATCTGCCACTGGCGCCAGGTTGCCCCACCAACGTCTTCGCCGAGGTCGGCCGCCATCCACTCGCCGTCGTCGATCTTGACCTCGACCTTGGCGATCCCGACCGGTTGTGCCCAGGCAACACCGCCAAGTGGCACCGCCCCGGCAGGTATGGTCGCCAGCGTCTTCGGCGTATCGATTCGGGTCGATTGTTTGATCGGCGCCATCGATGCATAGCCACGTGGCACCCAATACGAATCGAAGGCGTCGAAGGTGGTGAGCTCGATTTCGCTCAGCCACTTGGTGGCCGACACATAGCCATAGAGGCCGGGCACGACGAGGCGAGCCGGAAACCCGTGCTCCAACGGGAGCGGCTCGCCGTTCATCGCAACGGCGACGATGGCGTCTCGGCCATCGAGTGCGGCCACGGGGAAGCCGCAGGTGTAGCCATCGACGGACCGGCCAACGATCTGATCGGCTGCCGGGTCGATCCCCGCTTCGCTCAGGAGATCATCGAGCCGTACGCCCAGCCAGCGAGCCGTACCGACCAAGCCACCGCCAACGAGGTTCGAGACACACGTCATGGTGATGTCGGTCTCGATCATCGGCTGGCGAAGCAACTCGTCGAAGCTCATCGAGAACGGACGCTCGACCATGCCCTTCACGCTGAGCGACCAGTCGTCGGTTCGCACCTGGGGCACCGTCAGCGCAGTATCGATCCGATAGAAGTCGCGGTTGGCGGTGTAGAAGCCCGTCTCGACGATCGGAGGAATCGCTGCCACCGGGGCAGGCAACCGCACCGCCGCCCGGGAGTCGCTGGCACTGAACCGAGCTTCCAGGCTTCGCCCGACCGCAGCGGCGCCAGCTCCCGTAGCAGCGAGGATGGCCGTCGCGCCGAGGAAACGCCGCCGACTGTTCGGTACCAGGTCGGCGATCGATTGGCTGGGCTTTGCGAGCTCTCGCTTCCTTGGCTCGAGCACGTGTGCTCGCTGGAGCGCAATCAACGCGACGCCAGTGGCAATCGAGCCGACGATCGTGGGAATGATCGACCACCACGAACCACCCGATCGCCCGGAAATCGCAGCGGCAGAACCAACAACGGCGAACAGCGAGATCCCGGCGCCGGCAAGGCGCGCGCTGTGTCGGAAGACGATCACGCCGATACCAGCGGCGTAGATCGCAAGCACGGCTCCGATACCGACGAGGAGTGCGATCTTGTCGTTCGTGCCGAACCACTCGATTGCCAGGTTCTTCATGAACACCGGAACCAGGTCGACCGCCTTGTTGCCGACATCGAGGATTGGCGAGCGCAGTCGTGCGGACAGCCCGGCAACGATCTCGGCCGTCCCCAGGCCAAACCCGGCTGCGGTGATGCCGCCAAGAGCGGCGAGCGGTCGGGACGGAGGTGTCGGCATGCTCGTGGTTCGGAGCCGACCTGAGGGTGGATTGGCGAACCAATCCAAATCGGCCTTCCCTCCGAAGCATGGTCGACGAACCATCAGCAAACGAACGGCGAGATCGGTGTACCAACGAACGACAGCTTCGGCGGAAACGCAGACATCGTTCGTCGATGCTCACCTTGCGGTTGGCGCCTTCGTCTGTGATGCACTCGACCCGAGCGAACGGATCGAGTTCGAGCGGCATCTCAGCAGTTGTGTGACGTGCCGCGATGAGGTCAAGGCCTTCAACGAACTGGTGCTGCACCTCGGGGTGCGTGGTGTGCACCCGTCACCGCTGGTTCGATCCAGCGTGCTGGGATCGCTGCGCCATGTCCGGCAAGCGTCACCAACGGTGGCCCCCCGCCCCTGACACGGCGAGGAGGATGGTGTCGACCTGTCGGTCAGGCCGGCGGGTCCCATGGGATACAGGCCGAGAGTTGGCGGCCCTGCGCGAGGAGTCGACCGTCGCTCGACCACGCCTCGGTCTCGGTATCGACGTAGCCGTCGATGGAGATGGTTGCTCGATTGGTCATGGCGACCCAGCCTTGGTAGGGCGTCTCGAGCGTGTCGAAGACGTGGACGGTCAAGTCGATGGTGGTTGCCATGAGGCTTGGGCCGTCGAGCATGAGGAGCGGCGGGGGCCAGGCGTCGCATAGTGCCACCAGCATGGCGAGGTCGATCGGGGAGTGATCGACCGGGCGAATCCAGCCCGATACCTCGGCGAGCGGACCTCGAATCGCAGGAAAGCCGCCGCGCACGTAACGGGTGTCATACCGCGAACGAATCATCTTGGGATCGGGCCACTCCTCCGGCTCGATCGATTCGGGATCGGGGAAGGCGGGTGCCGAGCGCACGTTCCAGGTTGGTCCTTCCCGCTTGGCCGCCAGCACGCCGCGTCCGACGGCGAGCAGCTTGCCCTCGCGGCTGAGGTTGGCGTCGATCACCGTGGCCGATCGGCCTTCGCGCAGCACACCGGTCTGGAGCTCGGCCATTCCGGGGGTGCCGGGAGCGAGACAGTGCACGGTGAGTGAACGAAGATCGTTGCGATCGGTTGCGGTCATCAGGCCCTTGGCCAGCAGACCGGCAAGATAGCCGCCGTTCGCTCCCACCCCGACGGACCAGCGATCCGATACATCGACGCGATACCCGCCGGTTCGCGTCAGTTCGAGCGCGGTGTCAGTGTGGAATTGGTTCACGGGTGAGCTCCTCGGGTGACTCCGGAGCGTGCCCGGACCGCCTTGTTTGTCTGGAATACTGTGTTATAGAGCGCCGACGCCAAGTGCGGCAAAGGCGGCAGCACCAATGGCGATCCGGTAGTAGCCGAAGATCTCGAAACCCTTCTCCTCGAGCCAGTTCACCATCCACTTGACGGCGACCATGGCGGACACGAACGCAACGGCGAGCCCGATGAGCGGGTTGACCACCCCGAACTGGTCGATCAGCGCCGGCCCGTTCTGTAGGCCCTCGAAGGCGGTGGCGGCGCTCAGCGTGATGAGCCCGAGCAGGAAGCTGAACTCGACGGCGGCCTTGAGGGACAGTCCGATGAGCAGTCCGGCGATGATCACGGTGAAGCTGCGGCTGGTGCCTGGCCACATGGCGATGGCCTGGAGTCCGCCGATGATGAGCGCATCCTGCGCGGTGATCTGATCCAACGCCTTCCCCGGCTTGGTCATGAAGCCGGTGCGACTCAAGTACAGAATCACGAGGCCGCCGACCACCCAGGACAATGCGATCGGCCAGACGCCGAAGAGGTACTGGCGGACCGGGTCTTGGATGACCAGACCGATGATGGCGGTGGGGACGAACGCGGTGATCACGGCGATGAGGATGTGCCGCCCTTCTTCGCTGCGACCGACGAGGCCGTCGAGCATCTGGCGAATGCGGCCCCAGTACAGGAAGAGAACCGCCAGGATCGCGCCGGCCTGAATGCAGATGGCGTAGGTCTCGAGCGCAAGATCGGTGGCTTCATCGCCGCCAAGTCCGAGCATCTTCTGCACCACCAGCAGGTGCCCGGTGGAGCTGACCGGGAGGTACTCGGTCAGGCCTTCGACGAGTCCGAGGATGATCGAATCGGTGACAGAGAGATCGGCAGAGTTCGACACCCGGTCGACAGTACTCGGGCCATTCGCCGTTGGCGGTGAGCAAAACGTTACGGTTCGACCAGGTCATCTTTCTCGGGCTCGAGGAGCGCGATGAGCTGCTCGCCCTTGGTCTGGCCGAAGCGGACCGATGGCTCCTCACCGATCGCCAAACTGCCCAGTCCTCGGTGCGGCTTGGATGTGACTGTCGCCTCACCTGCTCGTCGGCTCACGAAACCATCGAATCGTACCGATACTCTGTCGTAGCGTTATTCGGTGATCGTCGGAGCGATTCTTCGTCACCTGTTGTTTTCGTGCTCGCTGACGTGCCCCCGAAGGTCACGCTCTACCGAAGGAATACCCGCATGTTCGCTCGTCTTGGCCGATGGTGTTTCCAGAACCGTTGGAAGACCGTCATTGCCTGGGTGGTCCTCCTCGCCGCCATGACCGGCATCGGTCAATTCGTCGTCGGTCCGTCGTTCAACGGTGAATTCACCATCCCCGCTTCGGAGAGCTCCGAAGGCTTCACCGTGTTGGGCGAATACTTCCCGGGGCAAGGCAGCGGCGGCCAGGTCGGCAACATCGTGTTCAAAGCCGACCAGGGAGTCAACGACCAAGACGTCGTCGCCGAGATGTCGGCACTGTTCGACGAAGTAGGCGCGATCGAAGGCGTCTCACTCACCAGCCCGTACACCTCGTTTGGTGCCAGTCAGATCAACCAGGCCGGCAACGTCGCCTATGCCCAACTCAACCTCGATGCCGAAATCGATCAGACCGAGTCTGCGGTCATCGGTGAAGAGATCATCGCCATCTTGCCCTCGCTCGACGGGGTCGAGATCGAAGTCGGTGGTGCAGCCCTCGGAGCATTCGAACCGCCTGAGTCGGAACTGATCGGCCTGGCCTTCGCCATCGTGGTGTTGATCGTTTCTTTCGGATCCGTGCTCGCCATGGGCTTGCCGATCAGCGTTGCTCTCTTCGGCGTTGGCACCGGGGCCGGCGTCATTGCGTTGATCTCGAACCTCACGACCATGCCGGACTTCGCCCCAACGCTGGGTGCCATGATCGGTCTCGGGGTCGGCATCGACTACGCCCTCTTCATCGTCACCCGCTACCGCGAGGGCACGCGCGAGGGACTGTCGCCGGAAGAGGCGACCGTTCGGGCCATGGATACCGCCGGGCGAGCCGTTGCCTTTGCCGGCGTCACCGTGGTGGTCTCGCTGCTCGGCATGTTGCTGATCGGCCTCGCCTTCATCTCCGGTCTCGGCATCGGCGCAGCAACGGTCGTCACCGTTACCTTGGCTGCGTCGCTCACCTTGCTGCCGGCATTGCTCGGCATCGCTCAGCATCGAGTCGAAGTGACCCGCTACCGCGGCCTCATCGCTGCCGGGTTCATTGCCGTCGCGCTGTTGGGCGTCGGCCTCGGCATCCGCCCGCTTCTGCTGGGCGCCCCACTTGCTCTCGCCACGCTCGTCCTCGGGTTTCTTCATCGATTGCCGTTCGTCGGTTCGGCCCTCCCGCGCATACCGCTGCTCAGCAGCGAGGTGCCAAGGCGAGAGCCAAAGCCGGTGCGAGAGACGTTCTCCTACCGCTGGGCGCACCTCGTCCAGGACCATCCGGTCATTGGGTTGCTCGTTGGTGGCGGCGTGCTCGTTGTGCTCGCCATCCCTGTGCTCAGCCTTCGTCTCGGTTTCTCCGATGAGGGCAACTTCAATGAGGAGACCACGACTCGCAAGGCTTACGACTTGCTCGCCGAGGGGTTCGGCCCGGGCTTCAACGGTCCGTTCGTCGTCGTTGCCGAACTTGGTTCGCCGCAGGATCTCGAGGTCATCCAAGGGCTCCAGGCCGCCCTGGCCGCCGACCCCGGTGTTGCCTTCGTTGCTCCGCCATTCCCGAACGACCTCGACGACCCTTCTGCCTCCGATGCCGCCCTGATCCAGGTCATTCCGGCGACAGCGCCCCAGGACGCCGAGACGTCGGACTTGGTCGAGCATCTTCGCTACGACGTCATTCCCACTGCTCTCGACGGCAGCACGGCGACGGTGTACCTCACCGGAGCGGTGCCGGCCTCGATCGACTTCACGTCGTACCTCGCTCAGCGCATCTTCGTGTTCTTCGGTGTGGTGCTTGCGGTGTCGTTCGTGTTGCTGATGATGGTGTTCCGCTCGCTGCTCGTTCCGCTCAAGGCCGTGGTGATGAACATGCTGTCGATCGCCTCGGCGTTCGGTGTCGCTGTCATGATCTTCCAATGGGGCTGGGGGTCGGCCTTCTTCGGCGTCGAGCCGGCACCGATCGAACCGTTCGTGCCGATGATGCTGTTCGCCATCGTCTTCGGACTCTCGATGGACTACGAGGTCTTCCTGCTCTCACGGGTGAAAGAGGAGTACGACCACTCCGGCGACCCGGTCGGCTCGGTGGCCGACGGCCTGGCGGCAACGGCCCGCGTCATCACCGCTGCGGCTGCGATCATGGTGGTGGTGTTCGGCAGCTTCTTGTTCGAAGACACCCGCATCATCAAGCTGTTCGGCCTCGGTCTCGCCGTTGCGGTGCTGCTCGATGCTTCACTGGTTCGTATGTTGCTCGTTCCGGCGACGATGCGACTGCTGGGCGCCAAGAACTGGTGGTTGCCGGGGTGGCTCGACAAGATCTTGCCGTCGCTCAACGTCGAGGGCCCGGTCGATACTCATGAGCATCACCCCGATGACGACGACGGCGTCCACGGCCAGTCTGAACAAGAACCGGTCCTCGTTTCCTGACCGTCGAGGACAGCCCAACGCAGCCTTTGGCGAGTAGATCCTTGCCGAGCCTCAGGCGAGAAGGTCGTGGAGTGCGGGGTCGTTGTCGATGTGGCCGGCGGCGAACGGACACAGCGGTTCGATCCGACGGCCGTCAGCTCGAATGATCTCGAGCAAGCCGTCCATCAGCCGGGCGCCGTAGCCCTGGCCTCGGTGCTGGACGAGCGTCTCGACGTGGGGCATCACGATGGTGGTGCCCCGCTGGCGATAGTCGGCGAAGCCGACGAGTTCGCCGTCGTTGGTCATCTCGAACCGGTTGGCCTCGGGCTTGTCGGTCACGAGGAATCCACCGGCAGCCGCTGCCGGACGTGACGTCGTTGCTGCTGGCGAGGGTGTCGTCGTGGTGTCGGCCAGCTCAGCGAGTTTCGCGGCCAGGGCGGCGTTGGACGGCTCGACCAGGTGGGAATCGTCATCGAAGACCACGACCGGGATGCGCTTCACGCCGTTGTTGCGCTCGAGTACCACGGCCGTCTGGTCCGGGTGGGCCTCGAGATCGATCCAGTCGTAGGCGATGTCGTGTTCGGCGAAATAGGCCTTGGCCCGAATGCAGTCGCCGCACCAGTCTTTGCCGTACATCGTGATGGTCATGGCTGTCGACAACCCCGGGACCTGGTCGGGTAATCCCGATATGTCGACTCGGGGCTTCGCAAGGCAGGGATAGCCTCGGCGGATGCGTTGGTCCCAGCTGTTCGTCCCTACTCTCCGCGATGCTCCCGGCGACGCCGTTGCCCCGAGTCATGCGTTGCTGGTTCGTGGCGGGTTCATCCGCCAACTCCACGCCGGACACTATTCGATGCTGCCGTTGGGTTGGCGGGTGCATCAGAAGGTGGCCAACATCGTTCGTCAAGAAATCGACGCCATCGGCGGCCAAGAGTTCCTGTTGCCCACCATGCACCCGGCCGGCATCTGGCAGCAGTCGGGTCGTTGGGACACCATGGGCGAGATCATGTTCCGCTTGAAGGATCGGCGTGACAACGACCTGGCCCTCGGGATCACCCACGAAGAGATCTTTGCCACCGTCGCCACCGAGCTCAGCTCCTACAAGCAGCTGCCACAGTGCTGGTACCACATCCAGACCAAGTTCCGTGACGAGGCCCGACCCAAGTCCGGTCTGTTGCGGGTGCGCGAGTTCGCAATGAAGGACTCCTACAGCTTCGACATCGACGACGCCGGTCTCGACGCACAGTTCGAAGCGCACGACGGCGCCTACCGACGCATCTTCGAGCGTCTCAACATTCCCGCCTTCGGCGTCCAAGCCAGCTCGGGTGCGATGGGCGGGAGCAGCTCGATCGAGTTCATGACCCCGTCCGACGCTGGTGAAGACGACGTAGCCCGCTGTGGTTCGTGTGGTTACGCCGCCAACATCGAGAAGGCAACCTCACGAGTCGATGTCATCGCCGATGACGCACCGCCCCCTGCGCCCGAGATGTTCGACACTCCCGGCGTCCGCACCATCGCGGCCCTCGAGACCTTCGACGGTGGTGCTGCCGCCAACCGCCAGCTGAAGACACTGGTCATGGTGGCCGATGGAGCAATGATCCTCGTCGTTGTTCGTGGCGATCATCAGCTCAACGTGCAGAAGCTGCTCGACACCACCGGCGCCATCGAGATCCGCCCTGCCGATGCCGACGAAGTGTTCGCAGTGCTCGGCGCCCATCCCGGCAGCCTCGGTGCCGTTGGCATCGATCAGCTTTCGGTTCATGTGGATGAAGCGTTGCGTGGGCGTACCAACATGACCACCGGCGCCAACCAAGATGACAAGCACTACCGCGGCGTCGACGTCGAGCGCGACCTGCGCATCACGCAGTGGGTTGATGTCCGCGAGGTGGCTGCAGGCGAGCCCTGCCCCACGTGCGGCGAAGCAATCGAGATCGTCCGCTGCATCGAGATCGGCCACATCTTCAAGCTCGGCACCGTCTACGCCGACAAGTTCGGTGTCACCGTTTCCGATGCCGACGGCAAGATCGCCCCGGTCGTGATGGGCAGCTATGGGATTGGCATCGGCCGCAACATGGCTGCTGTCATCGAGGCGAACTACGACGACAAGGGCATGATCTGGCCGGTTTCGGTCGCTCCCTTCGAGGCCCTCATCACGCTCATGCGGATCGACGACGAAACGCTCGCTGCCGGCAACACGCTGTACGCCGAGCTGAAGGCGGCCGGGGTCGACGTGTTGATCGACGATCGCGATGCCAGGGCCGGAGTGAAGTTCGCCGATGCCGAGCTCATCGGTATTCCGTACCGTCTCACGGTTGGCCCGAAGGGTCTGGCTGCCGGAGAGATCGAGTTCACCGAGCGGCGTACCGGCGAGACCGTCAACGTTGCGATGAGCGAGATCGTCGCAACGGTGGCGGATCGAGTCAACGCCGAGCGCTGAACCTCGTCCTGATCGGCGAGAGTGGCTAGTCGCTAGTAGCGCTGACCGGAGCGGGCTCGGGCCAGCTGCACAATGAGAACTTGTTCGACGCCAACGTCGGTCGGGCCGGGTCGATCATGCAACACAACGAGCCGAGCCAGCGCGGCATGCACGGCGTCGAATCGACCGCGTTCGGCCTTCGCCAGCTTGCGTCGGGCGGACAGCATCGTTGTGAAGTTGCCGAAAAGTGCGATTTCCTCTGGCGGCAAGGCGTAGCGCTGGGCGAGCCACGGGACGAGTTGGATGAGGCGTCGTTCCTCGTTGCGTCGAGTGCGGTACAACACGATTGCCGACGAGAAGAACAGAGCGACGAAGACGACGACCGCAGTCAGCAAGAGGAGCGCACCCGAATCACCCCACGAGGCGGTGGCTGCCAACGAACCATTCCACAGGGCATGCGACGCAACAGCGGCGGCGTAGCCCCAGAGTGCATGGGGGAAAATCGGCTTGCCCTGGGAAACGGCTCGACCGATGGCCAAACCGGTCCAAGCGGTGAACAGCGGATGAGCGAATGGACCGAAGAGGGCACGGAGCACGAAGGTCTGGGCGAGCACGCCGCTGTCGGATGACTGCGCGAAGTAGGTGATGTCTTCGATGACGGCGAACCCCAGGGCGACCCAGCCGGCATAGACGATGCCGTCCATGACACCATCGATTTCGCGTCGCCGCAGTGCATAGATCACGCCGGCGCCCTTGATGGCTTCTTCGATGATCGGGGCCGAGACCACGGCCGCGGCGACCTCGCCGAATACTGCTGCGACGATGCTGTTGATGGTGCCCGAGATGATGACAGCCACGGTCGCGCCCCACAGGAACGCATGGATCAGTGCGGGCATGGGCTCTGGCTCGACCCGGTCGAGCCAGAGCATGACCGGGAGCACGATGATGATCGGCACGAAACCAAGCAGAACGGAGATCGGGCTCAGAGCGACGAGGGCGATGAAAATGGGGATGGCAAACAGCGAGGCAACGATGACCGGAACGCTGATCCACTCAGGTAGCCGACGACGCTCGGCGCTGCCGCTGACATGCACGGTCCAGGCCCCGCCGTCCCACCAGCGCCAAGGCGCAACACCCCACGGATCAGGCAGCCAACCGGGTGGGGTCGGAGTGGACGCATCAACGGAGGTCAGCGGAGCAGAGATGTTGGTCACCCAAGCGATGGTGGCGGTCAGGACCGGCTGATTCTATGGGGACCGCAGCCCGCCCGCTGAACAAGGGCACATGGAGCGAGCGAACGGCTGGTTCAGACAACGGGCTGGTTCAGACAATGGCTGGTTCAGACAATGGCTGGTTCAGACAATGGCGAGGAGCACCCAGAACACCGTCATGCCCACACCGACGGTGAAAAGGAGATTCTTGGAGAACCAGGCAACGGGGCCGGCGGCAACGATCCCGGCAACTTCGGGAACCGAGATGCCAAGATTCGCCGCAGCGGGGTTGGCAATGAGGCTGATCACCAACGCCGACAAGACGGCGGGCGCAACGTTTCGCAGCGCCCGCGTGACGATCGCTGGAATCTCTCGATCGGCGAGGGCAAGGATCAACCCTGCTCGCATTGCGTAGGTGATGGCACCAACGACCATCACCAGGGTCAACGCCGTGACTGAGCTCACTGGTCGCCACCTTTTTCGGGGTTGACCCGCACATCGACGACCAGACCGGCGACCACTCCGGCCATCGCGCCGATGAGCAAACCGATGCGGTTGGGTAGCCCGATCGTGGCAAAGCAAACGGCGGCTCCAACTGCGGCGGCAACGACAGCGGGACGCCGATTGAGACCCATCACGACCAAGCCGGTGAACATCACCGCTGGGGCATAGCCGAGTTGCCAGCTGGCGGGGATGAACGATCCGAAGAACAGACCAGCGACTGTCGACAGAAACCAGCCGGTGCCGAAGATGGCCGAGGTGACCAGGTAATAGCGTCGGAACAGCTCGGGGTGGTCCTTGGATCGGGGTTCGCTGAGAGCGAAGACCTGATCGATGAGCGTGAGTGGCCCAACGAGACGGAACCAGCGTGGCTGATGTTTGAAGGCCGGAGCCATTGCGGCGGAATACATCACGTGGCGAGCGTTGATCACGACCGCAGCCAAGCCGGCGGCCCAGGCCGAGGCGGTGCCGAGCAAGGTGACCATGGCCAGCTGTGCCGCGCCGGCGAAGATCGGGATCGAGGAGAAGATGCCGATGCCGTCGGGCATTGGTGACTCGCGAACGGCAAGCCCGAAGACGAAAGCGAACGGGATCGCCGGAATGAACAGCGGCACCGCCAGCGAGATCGCCGTGCGAGTGGTGGCAGCGAGCGCAGCGCTCGTTGGCACCTCGCTTGTCGACGCCGAGGACGATGGTTCGGGGGAGGGTCCGGCCGGTGACGTCACCAGGCGAAACTATCGGCTTCGCTGTTCAGCTAGGAATGAATTGTGCGCGCAGTTCTCGCTTGAGCACCTTCCCGGTTGCGTTGTGCGGGATTTCGTCGATGAACTCGACCGATTGCGGTACCTTGAATCGAGCGAGGTTCGTTCGGCAGTGGTTGATGATCTCCTGCTCGGTCAGCGCCGCCCCGGGAGCGAGGACGACGACGGCCTTGCCGACCTCGACCCAGCGGTCATCGGGAACGCCGATCACCGACACCTCGACGATGCCGTCGAGCTGATAGATCACGCCTTCGACCTCTGCGGGGTACACGTTCTCGCCGCCGCTGATGTACATGTCTTTCCAGCGATCAACCACGTAGAAGTAGCCATCGTCATCCTGGCGCGCGGCGTCGCCGGTGTGGAGCCAACCATCGGTGATGGCCTCGGCCGTCGCCTCCGGCCGATTCCAATAGCCGGGCGTCACGTTGGCGCCCCGCACCCAAAGCTCACCCGTTGTGCCGATGCTGACATCGTTGCCTTCGTCGTCGACGATGCGCACTTCGATATGCATCCCCGGAAGCCCAGCCGAGCCGATCTTGGTGAGGGCGTCGTCTTCTCTGAGCGCGAGCACGAGCGGGCTGGTCTCGGTCATGCCGAACGCCTGTTGCAACGACATGCCCTTGGCGCTCCAGGTCTCGATCAGGGTGACCGGTGTTGGTGAGCCGCCAACACCGGCAATCTCGATCGTCGGGAACGTCGCCGTTGCGAACGCAGGAACTTGGCTCATGAACAAGAAGTTGGCGGGCACCCCAAGGAAATGAGTGATGCCGGTCTCGGCGTCGCCGAGCAGCCGGAGGGCCTCGGCCGGGTCGAACGTCTTCATGACGATGGAGGTCCCGCCCATGTGATAGGTGGGATTGGCGAAGCAGTTGAGCCCGCCGGTGTGGAAGAGCGGCAGGAAGGCGAAGTTCACCATGTTGGGGCTGAGCCGGAAGAACTCGAGCATGTTGATGCAGTTCCACAGGGTCATGCCCTGCGTGATCATCGCCCCCTTGGGTCGGCCCGTCGTGCCCGAGGTGTACATGATGGTGAGCACGTCGTCGTGGGTGGTCGGTGTCGCATTGGCCAACGGTTCGACGGTGCGCAGGAGTTCTTCATAGTCCGCCATCTCGCCGGAACGGTCCGGATCGACCGGATCCCAGCAGATCCGATGAGCAATGCCCGGGGTGTTGGCGAGGGCTGCTGCGTTGTCGGCGAACTCGTTGTCGTGGACCATCACGGTCGGCGCACAATCGCCGACGATGAATTCGAGTTCGGGAATGGTCAGGCGCCAGTTGAGTGGAACGAAGATGGCCCCCAGTTTCCAGCAGGCGAACTGCACCTCGAACGAATTGGTGTTGTTGTTGGCGAGTACCGCAACCCGATCGCCTCGTCCGATGCCGAACTCGGTGGCCAAGGCATTGGCCAGACGAGAGGTCCGATCGTTCATCTCGGCGTAGGTGAAGGATCGCCCGGTGCCGAGGTCGACCGATGCCCGGGCCGAGGGCCGATTCGTGGCATGGTGAGCAATCCAGTCGAAACTGGCAGGAGCACCCGAGCCGGCGCTGTTGCGTGAGATGTTGCGTGAGCTGTTGCGTGAAGCAGAGGCAGTCGTCATCGCCATCGTCTAGCAGACCTGACGCCTGGGGGCACAAGAAGTCGGGGCATAACGAACGGAGGTGATGGGTTGCTACTCGGCTGAAGGAGGACTGGTGAGCATGCAACGAGACCCGGGCCGATGGCGGCGACGAGCGCGTACCATTCCCGCCATGCTGGGCGTCACCGTGTTTGTGGTTGCGTCGGCGCCAATCACGCTTCCGCTGGCCACCATTGTTGACATCGCTCGGGGGCAGCGTCGGCTGCCAACGGTGCGGGGCGGCCTGTTCGCCCTTCGCTACCTCGTGAACGACAGCGCCGAGATCGTGCTGGCGCCGTTGTTGTGGTTGGCGTCGAACGGCAATGACGATCGAGGCATCGAGCGCTACCGGTCGGTGCAGGTGTGGTCGATACGAAGCCTTGCCGCAGCAGCGGATCGCTTCATCGGGGTCAGGATCGATCCTACGGCCACGGTGCCGGTCGCGGAGGGAGCCGGACCGCTGATCGTGCTGGTTCGCCATTGCAGCATGCTCGATTCGAGCGTCCCGTCGCTGGTCTTCGGTCTGGACTCGCCGTGGGTCGTTCGCAGCATCGTCACCACTGACGCACTGGCTGACCCCGGGTTCGACCTGATCTACCCGGCCTTGGGCACCGTCTTCATCGATCGCGACGAGGGAGCAACGTCTCGCCTCGTGATAGGCGAGTTCGCTCGACACGGCGGGCCGAACGATGTGGCGACCATCTACCCCGAGGGGAACGTGTTCCGACCATCCTTGCTCGTTCGCAGCCTCGAGCGACTGGCCGAACGAGCGCCAGAACGAGCAGCACGACTGACGGGGTTGCGCCATGTGTTGCCGCCTCGGCCCGGTGGCACGCTCGCCCTGCTCCGAGCATTGCCAGCAGCTGACGTGGTCGTGATTGGGCACGTCGGGTTCGAACGGGCGGCGACCCTCGCCGAGATGGCCGCATCGGCCCCCCTCGATTCGACCGTGCAGCTGATGATCCGGCACGTGCCTCGATCCTCGATTCCCAGTGGCGAAGACGATCGCATCGCCTGGCTCGACGCCCTGTGGCTCGACCTCGACCAATGGATCGACGACCAGCTGAACACCAGCCACCGGCCTGCGGACACCTGAACCCGTCGTTCTGTGTGCCAGAGTCACCACTGATTCTGTTCCGTGGGCAGAACTTGCCGCTGGCGGCAACGGTGGCACACAGAACTGATGAAGCGAGCCCTTTGGCCCACAGAACGAGGGATGACGAGGCCAGCGCCTACTGTGTGAGGATGCGTCACGGGCAACAAAGGCGGAAATCGACGTCGATCCCGAGAGTCGTGTCGACATCGGGGCGTTCGAGAGTCCCAAGAACGCTGGCAGCACTGAGCGCCCTGGCGCTCGCGGCGAGCGCCTGTAGTCGGTTCACCGATGCGGCAACGATGGCGCCGGCTCCAACGCCCGCCGCACCGACGACGCCGCAGTCGGCGACGACTCCATCCAGCATGACCCCGGCCGCGCCCACCTCCTCGACGTCGACAACGACAGCGGCGACAGCGACAGCGCCGACAACGACAGCGCCGACAACGACAGCGCCGACAACGACCACCGAGCCCGCCGTGCTGGCATCAGGGCCGTCGTCCGGTTGCGAGCAGCCAGAGCCGGCGTCGTTGCCAACTCAGATCGTCTCTGCTGACGGTGTCCGACGCACGTTCCGGGTGGAATTGCCGAGGGACTATGACCAGAGCGTCCCTGCACCGCTGGTCTTCGACTTTCACGGGTTGGGGAGTGATGGCTTCCAAGAAGCGCTCGTCAGCGGGGTTGATATCGCTGCCGATCGAGCAGGGTTCATTTCGGTGATCCCCGACGGTGCGTTGAATCAGGTGCTCAATGCTCGGTTGTGGAACCTGTCGACGCGAAGCGAAGGTGCGCTGGCCGAACTCGCCGTCGACGATGTTGCCTTCACGGCAGAACTACTCGATTCGATCGAGTCGCAGTTCTGTGTCGACACCGGCCGGGTGTTTGCGATGGGCCTGTCGAACGGTGGCTTCTTCTCGACCGTGTTGGCTTGTGCGATGGCAGACCGCATTGCTGCGGTGGCCACCATCGCGGGCATCACTCATCCCGACGGCTGCGAACCGGTCAGGCCGGTGCCGGTGTTGCATTTCCATGGAACCGCCGACAACGTCGTGCCGTTCGATGGTGGCGAGTCCGTTCTCACCCAGGGTTCGCGAGGCCCGCTCGGCGGACTGACCGAGGAGCAGATGGCCGATTTCGCCAACGAGCTCTTCCAACCGATCGAAGACGAGGTCGGGCAGTGGGCCGCCACCAACCGCTGCCGTTCGACTCCCGAGGTGATCGAGCTGTCCAACGAGGTCGAGCGCCGGGTGTTCGCTGATTGCCGTGGGGCCGATGTGGAGTTCTACGTGATCGAGGGTGGCGGCCATACCTGGCCAGGATCGCTGGCCACGGCGTTCATTTCGTCGCTCGGGTTCACCACCTTCGACGTGAGCGCAACGGCGTTGGCCTTCGAGTGGTTCGTCGGCCATCCCATGCCGGCCAACTGACGGTCTGCCGACTGACGACTCGATGTTGATCGAGGCCGTGGCAGAGAGACGATGGTTCTTCGCCCCGGCTCGTGCCCTGTTGTCGCGTTGTGACAACACGCTCTGGCGATGAACCGGGGATGTATCCCGACGGTGAACAGCTCGACGATCGATCTGATCGTCCCTTCGACGATCGTGATTCAGGGCTGGATCTCGAGCGGAACCCAGCCCCGGACGGCGTTGATCATGAAGATCGAGTCGGCGGTTCGCAGATCATCGACGTACAGGATGCCTTCGGTGATCTTGTCGTGAGCGAGTAGTTCGGCCCGGAACGTGCCAGGGAGTAGTCCGCTGGCGAGCGGCGGAGTCACCAGCCGGCCGTTGTGCTCGATCACGAGGTTGCCGATCGTGGTTTCGGTGAGTTCGCCCCGTTCGTTCCAGAGGATCACTTCGTCGACCCCGGGATTCGCTGAGCGGTGGTGTTCGTAGACCTGACGAAGCGTGCTCTTGTGGCGCAACGCGGCGTCGTTGGATCGCACCGGCATCGAGGCGAGCGCTGCGGTCCAGGGACGACACACCGGCTTGGGAAGAGGAGCCAGAGTGAGATCGAGCTCACCATTCGGACCGGCGAGGAGTCGTGCTCGCTGTGGCTCGTCGCCTTCGATCTGGTCGAGCAATCGAGCGACCTCGCTGCGGTCGATAGCGGCGTGGTCGACGTGGCGGCCGAGTCGTGCCGCTGATCGGGTGAGGCGGTCGAGGTGTCGATCGAGGTTGGCGATGCCGAGGCCTGGGTGCCACGACATGGTTTCGATCAAACAGATCGGTTCGCACGCCCGGTCGAGTACTCGGGTCTTGACCTTGGTCTCGACCCATTCGTCGGCAGGATCGGAGTCCCACACGATGCCGCCGCCGGCCCCGTAGGTGGCGGTGGCGGTATCGAGGTCGACCCACACCGTACGGATCGCCACATTGAAGGTGGCAGCACCCGATGGCGAGATGGTTCCCGCCGCTCCGCAGTACACGCCGCGGGGCGTGGTCTCGAGTTCGGTGATCAGCTCGGTGGTTCGTACTTTCGGCGCGCCGGTGATGGAAGCGGGCGGGAACGTGGCTGCGAAGACCTCGGGGAGTCGAGCCGAGGTCGTGGCCGTGACGGTCGAGGTGAGGTGCATCACCGTGGGATAACGCTCGACGGTGTGCAGTGCAGGCACTCGCACCGAACCGATCTCGGCGATCCGTCCGAAATCGTTGCGCATCATGTCGAGAATCATCGTGTTCTCGGCCCGATCCTTGCTGCTCGCCGCCAGTTCGTTGCCGAGTTCTTCGTCTTCGATCGAGGTTTGACCCCGGGGCCGGGTGCCCTTCATCGGAAGCGAGGTGAGCTCGAATCGAGCGCCCTCGAGTGGGGCCTTGTGGAGGAACAGTTCAGGAGATGCCGAGCAGAGGGCGAACCGGCCGAGGTCGAGGAATACGCCATAAGGCGCTCGCTGCGCGTCCATCAACGAGCGGAACAGTCCGAGTGGCGATCCGGTGAAGGCAGCCGTGCGACGATAGGTCAGGTTGACCTGGTAGGTGTCGCCGGCAGCGATGTGCTCCTTCACCAAGCCGACACCCGATTGATATTCGGCCGGGGTGAGCGAATCGGTCCATGGGCCACACGAGAAGAAGTCGCTGTCGAGCGGATCGTCAATGGCCTGGTCATAGACCCCGAAGACCGCCAAAGGGACTCGTTCGTTGCGGTGGGATTGGATCGCTCGGTCGAAGGCCGGTCCGGCGTCGTAGCTGAGGTAGCCAACCACCCATGAGCCGCGTTCGGCGTGTTTCTCGGCTTCAGCGATCACCGCGGTCACGTCGTGCAGTTTCCAGGCAACCAGGGTGACGAGTGGGTCTTCGAACGACAGCCAGCGATCGGCACCGGGATCGCGAGCGATGGCTCGCTTGGCGACGAGGGGCTCCTCACTCGTGTTCGTTCTCGGCTTTCGAGCTACTTCTACCATTCGAACCGTGCTTACCGTTCATTGATTTGGTGATGGTGGATCACCGGTTCTGCCAACGTTGCGTGGCTCGTGAAACGTTCCGCCGAGCGCCGTGAACAGGTTCAGGAGCCGCGGCGCCGGGACACTCATTGGCCTGGCGTTACCCTCTGTCGAGTGGACACGCCCTATGACCCCAGCAACGATATCGACGCCATCACCTCGATCGTTCAACAGGCGAGCGACCTCGCCCTTGCCTGGTTCCGCCAGCCGCTCGAGGTGGCCAACAAGCTGGCCGGCGCCACGATCAGGCCCGATGCTGCGGTGAGCGATGCCGCGCCATTCGACCCGGTCACCGAGGCTGATCGAGCGGTCGAAGATGCGCTGCGTTCCGCGCTCGCTGCCCGGTTCCCCGACCATGAAATCCTCGGTGAGGAGCGAGGGCTCACCGGCCACGGTCAGCACCGTTGGATCATCGATCCGATCGATGGCACTCGGGCCTTCATCACCGGCCAACCGCTCTGGGGCACACTGCTTGGTCTGCGCTACGAGGACCGCATGCTTGCCGGTTGGCTGCACAACCCGGTGCTTCGAGAAACCTACGTCGGTAGCGTCAACGGATCGTTCCGGATCACGAGCGCAGGTATCGAGCCCATCATGACCAGCGCCGTGACCGACCTCGACCAGGCGGTGGTGCTGTGCACCCACCCCGATCTCTTCGCCCCGGGGCCCGAGTCCGACGCGTTTGCTCGCCTCGGCCGGGCAACGAAGATGGTGCGCTACAGCGGTGATTGCATGAACTACGCGCTGTTGGCATCGGGTTTCGGCGATCTGGTCGTCGAGAACCAGCTCCAGTCCTACGACATCGCAGCGCTGATCCCGATCATCGAGCATGCGGGTGGGGTCATCACCTCGCTCGACGGCGGCTCTGCCATCGACGGCGGCTACGTGGTCGCCGCGGCCAACCCGCAGCTGCACGCAGCCGCCATTGCTGTATTGAACGGCTGAATCGTTGCCGTGCCGCCAAGCGGTTCCTGGTGCGCTTGGTGCGACGTTGGCTGTTCTGGTTTCGGTCGTGCTGCTTTCGGTCGTGTCGCTGTTGGTCGTGTCGTCGGCGATCGCCTCCGCTCAGGTCGACGACACCGCTCCTGTCGACGACACCGCTCCTGCTGACGACCGCGTGTCGGTCGATCAGGCACTGGCGGTGCCGATCGCTGTCTGCGAAACCGACGGTCCGTTCGCGTTCGGTGTTGGCGTCGACTGCACCATCGAACTCGATGCGCGGCTCGACGCTGAGCGGTTGTTCGCCGCCGGGTTGATCGATCAGAACGGCGAGTACTGGCCCTGCGACATCGAAGCCACCGGGCTGGTATGTGGCGACATTGGCCAGGAACGCCATGACCTGGCGACCCGACGCCTCGATCTCGAACTCAATCACGAGGTCGAGGGATACCTCCAGTTCGACGACGTTGCCTTGGTCGAGACGGCGACCGATCAACAGCCCCGGCTCGTCACGTTCATCGACCCCGCCGAGCCCGTGGTCTTCGAAGGGCGTCCGCTCCCGATCGAGCTGTTCGCAACCACCGAGATCGAGCGAGTGTTCGTCGTGGTCCGCGAGCGCACCGGGGGCGGGCTCGTCGACACCATGGAAGTCACTGCTCCTGGGCTCGATCGATCAGTATCGACCCGCCTCGTCATCGATGTCGAACCAGGGCGCTATCGGCTGTGGCCGTGTATCGGTGCCGACGAGACCACGTGCGAACTGCTGCCCGCCGGCTTTCCGATCCAAGTCATCGATCCGGAGATTCGCGAGCTGTTGCCGGGGCACAACCGGCCGAGCGCCGAGCGAATCAACGTCGTTTTCGCTGGCAGCCAGCTCGGCGATGCCGACGACCTGGCGTCGATCGCAACGGCGATGTTGACGATCGATGGACCAGAGACCGGGCCGTACCGGTTCTCGGTCGGCCCCATGGCCATCGAGCCACTGGCGTCGAATGCCCACCGGTTCAACTTTTGGTATCTCGTCGACCAGCTCGCTGACGAGCGATCGCTTCTCGGCGATGGCACCGATCGGCGTGTCCTCGCCGGGTTCGAGCTGGAGAACATGGCCGTCACCGTCTTGTATGGGCCCGGGTATGGACCGTCTGATGCCAGGCTCACCTCGTTGTGGAACGAGATCACGGTGCCGCCGGCGAACCAGATCCGCTTCGGTGGGGCCCGAGTCTCGGTCGATCCCGACGATCCGCTGGCGAGCGCCGAGACCCTCGCCCATGAGTGGGGACACAGCGTGTTCGAGCTGCGAGACGAGTACGTCGGTTTCGATGATCGTGGGGTACTCACCCAGTATCCAAACTGTGCGCCTTCGCCGACGCTGGCCAATGACTGGTGGGGGCCGCTCGACGGGTCGATCGATCCGTTCGTCTACGAGCTCCTCCGCGCCCGGCGAGCCAGCGGGTTTCCCGGCGAACCAATCGAGGGACAAAACCTCGCTTCGACCGTACGGGTAGGTGTGTTCCCCGGCGGCTGCTACGGGGCCGCTGATGCAACCACCGCCTATCGTCCAACCTCCGACTCGCTGATGAACAGTGAAATCCCGGTGTGGGGATCGGTGAATCGTCGTCGTGTCGAGGAGGTCCTCGGCCGGTTCTCCGGTCGTGGTCCACTCGACGATCTCGATGCCGTCGACCTGGATTGTGAGCGAGTCGCCGGCGTCGTTCGTTGTTCCGGGATCCTCGATCGCTACCTCGACCCGCCCGGCCAGTCGGTCTCACTCGCCGGTGATGCTTGTGCCGTCTCCTCGCCCGCTGATCGGTCGAGTCCGACCGAACGGGGTCTGTCCAGGATCAGCTGTCAGACACGATCGTCTGTCGGCCCGCTCGTTCTCGCCCTCGGCCAGGAGCAGCGCACGGTGGCCGTCGTCGATGTCGTGCCTGAACCGGTCGCCGAGCCTGCCGGAGATGGGGCGGATGGGGTAGCGTCGGTGGGTGAGCCGGCAGACGGATCGTGGAAGGTGCCGGCGGCAATGGCCGCACTGCTCGGAGCCTTCGCCCTGGTCAGGCTAGGTCGGGCTGCTCGGCGTCGTCAGAAGTGAGACACTGCACCGGTCCGATCATCGGAAGCGTTCGGGGGACGAGCGTGATGAACAAGGGGGATCGAGCATGCAGGTCGCAGACATCTTGGCGCGTAAGGGATCGTTGGTGGAGACGGTTCCGCCTGGGACAACCGTGCGCGACATCGTCGCCAAACTCAAGGAGCTCGGTATCGGTTCACTGATCGTTTCTGTCAGCGGCACGACGATCGACGGCATTGTGTCCGAGCGAGACATCGTGGGTCGCCTCGATTCCGACGGTGGCGATCTTCTCGACCTAATGGTTGATCAGATCATGACCCGAGACGTGGTGACCTGTGGCCTTGCTGACCGCGCCGACGGACTGTTGACGATGATGACCAGCCGTCGTATCCGACACCTCCCGGTCATCGACAACGGCGTTCTCGCCGGGATCGTCAGCATCGGCGATGTGGTGAAGTGCCGCCTCGACGAGTTGGTCGAAGAAGCCAAGGCGCTCGAGGGGTACATCCAGAACACCGGCTACTGAGCGCTGGTGGTGCAGCGAGGGGCAGGCGCCCCGGAACAGCGCAGTTACGCCTGGCGGTTGGCGATGCCGTTGATGGCATCGGCGATCTGCGGCACGAGCGTCGGTGGGAGGTCGTGGCCCATCTGCGCCAGCACGAGCAGATCGGCATCGCGCACGGCTTCCGCTGTGGCGACAGCACCAGACCAGTCGATCAATTCGTCGGCTCGGCCATGGATGACCAGGAACGGCAGATCGACTGACGCCAATCGTTCGGTGCGGTTGCCCGAAGCGAAGATTGCTGCCATTTGGAAGGCGGCGCCCAGCGGGTAGAAGCTGCGGTCGTAGCTGGCGGCGGTGCGAATGGCGGCCATTTCCCGGTCCCACAGCGGGCCGGCGATGGCTTTGCTGCCCTCGATGCCTTGGGCGATCATGGCGTCACGGCCTTCGGCCGGTGGTGCCAAGAGCGCACCCATCGCTTCCGGTGTTGCTTGTCCAACCGACTGGTCACCAGTGGTGGACATGATCGAGGTGACCGAACGCAGCCGATCGGGATGCTCGATCGCCATGGTCTGCACGATCATTCCGCCCATGGAAGCACCAACGACATGCGCCGAGTCGATGCCGAGATGATCGAGCAAGCCAAGCGCGTCGTCGGACATGGTGGACAAGGTGTAGGGGGCTGCGCCGTCGACATCTTCGCCGGCCTGGACCCGGGCCATGACCGCCATGGGGTCGGGCGGATCGCCGGCGGTCTTCTCGGAGAGTCCGCAGTCACGGTTGTCGTGGCGAATCACGTAGAACCCGCGATCACACAGCGCCTGCACGAGTGCATCGGGCCAAACAATCAGTTGCGCCGTGAACCCCATCACCAGGAGCAATGGCTCGTCGTCGGGATTCCCGCTGACTTCGTAGTAGAGGTCGATTCCATTGGCTCTTGCGATTGGCACGAGGGGCATCCTCGCATGCCATCTGGGGGAACACCAACAGGTGTCAGGGGTTGCCGAGACCGCGAAGGCCTCCCCAGGCCAGCGTGGCCATGTCGGCGGCCAGGGTGGCGGTGTCCACGCTGGCGTTGCTGGCATCGCTGTCGTTGCTGGCATCGCTGTCGTTGACCAGCCAGTGTCGCACCATGCCCTCGGCCAGGCCGACCATGCCGTGAGCAAAAGCGATCCGGCGAGCACTCGACATGCCGGGGACATCGATCAGGGCGGCAATCGATCGAGCAATCGACCCCTCGACTCGCTGGGTGATCATGACCCACTCGTCGTCCTCGCGGCTGGTGCCGGTGAAGAGCAATCGAAAGCCGTCGCCGTCGGATTCCACGAAGTCGAGGTAGGCGGCCAGGCCGTGCTCGACTTGCTCGCGAGGTGATCCGGCCGTGGCCGCAGCTTGGATCACGTCGTGTTCGAGCCGGTGGCCGACATCGTCGAGGACGGCGTGGAACAGATCTCGCTTCGACGCGAAATGTTGATAGAGCACCGGTTTGGTGACACCGGCCTCGGTGGCGACGTCGTTCATCGACGTCTCGTGGAAACCGCTGCGAGCAAACACTCGGCGAGCGGTATCGAGAAGCTGCTGGCGACGCTCGAGGGCAGGGAGGCGACCCGTGCTCACCACGAATCGTTGCGGTCGGCCCGATCTGCCGCCTTCACGCCGTACTTGAACACCAGCGCAGGGGCGAGGAGCATCGACCCCAGGATCATGGCAACGATGATCACGATGACAGCCGGTTGTTTGAACCCGGTCATGTAGGAGGCAAAGAACACCACGCTGGCAAAGACGTAGAGGCCGCTTCCGAGTCGGATCCCCTTCGACACGAGGTCGGCGACCTTTGCTCGTTGCGCCCGAACCGGGTCCATCGGCTGATTCATGGCCGCCAGCCTGCCTTGTCCAGCACGTATTGCAACCGCTGTGTCGCTTCTTCGATACCCAATCGGTTCATCGCCACCGACTGATTGTGGTCCAAACGGGCAGGGTCAGGCGAGACCAGCTCACCCTTGGCGAACCCAACCACAGGCGAAGTCGACCAGTCGGCGCGAGCGTCGGGCGACGCCCTGTCGACGACTGGCCAATCGAAGACCGGCCAGTCGAAACCGAGGTCTCGTTGCTCGGCGGCGACCGGGTAGTTTCCGACCACGACGGGGGTGCGGTGGATTGCTGCCTCGACCGGGGGGTTGCCGAACCCCTCCCAGAGCGAAGGAAACGCAACCAGGTCAGCGGCGGCATAGAGCGCCGGGAGCGAGCGTGCGGGCCGGTGGATGACCCTCGTGGTGGCTCGCCCGAGCAGCTCGGCAAGCACCGGTGCATAGTCTTCTTCAGCCGGGCCGGTGAGCCAGTAGGTGGCATCGAGCGACTCGGCCAGGGCGAGTGCCGCCGGCAGGTTCTTGCGTTCGATGGCTCGAACGGGGTGCACGATCAGGCGTTCGCCCTCAGCAACGGCGAGCCGTGCTCGCTCGTTCGCTCGCAGCCTGTCAGCGTTGGCAATCGGCGTGGTGTCGAACGCGTTGTAGATGGTGGTCGCCTCGATATTGCGCTGCCGCATCTCCAATTCGGTGAGCCGATTGATGGTGACATGTCGCCAGGCCGGATCGGTGGAGGGCAGCTCGGTGATCGACGCGAATCGCTCGCGCTGCCAGGGTGGATCGTGGTGGTGGAGGAGCGCTGGGCGCCCGGCGAGCACCGAGGCGGCGACCCTGCTCGCCGTCACGTGCATGGGAATCGTGAGCAGATTCTCGACAACCACCAGATCACAATCGTCGAGCGCTGCCTCCAACTCCGAAGGGGTTGGCGCTTCGCTGGCGCCAATTGCCAAGCCGGGAACGCGGCGATCGACGGGTCCGCTGCCGGCAACCGTCACCGTCTCCCAGCCAAGCGAGGTGAACATCGCCCGCCATTGATCAGCGACGATCGAAACGCCGTCGGAGCCACCCAGTCGGAACGAGAGAAATGCGCAGCGACCCATCGACGGTGACCGTACCCAACCAGCGATTGCACGCCTCCGCCCAATAGCGTCGAATCCGTGGGAGTCGATCGGGCAGTCGTGCAGGCAATGATGGAATCGGCGTGGCGAGACGAAGGCTTCTGCGTACCGAACTCGAACGTCTATCCGTTCCAATGGCTTTGGGATTCGTGCTTCCATTCGCTGGTGTGGGCCGAGCTCGGCGACCCTCGGGCCCTGACCGAGCTCCGATCGGCGCTCGCCAACCAAGACCCGGTGACCGGGTTCGTTCCCCACCTGACGTACTGGGCCATTCCTGACCACCACGCATCGTTCTGGGGGCGGTCGCTCACCTCGTCGATCACCCAACCCCCGATGTATGGGCACGCACTCGCCCAACTGGTCGAGCGGGGCTATGCGGTCGACGACGATCTCCTTGACCGAGCCCAACGGGGGCTGCACCACCTACTCGGTCGGCGGCGCGACGGCGAGGTGTTGATCCCGGTCCTGCATCCGTGGGAAACAGGGTGTGACGATTCGGCGCGTTGGGATGCCTGGGTTGGCAACGTTGGCGACGCGAGCCGCTGGGAGCGTGCCAGGTGGAAAGCGATCAAGGGCGAGCTCGTCGCCGATCTGGTGGTCGATGACGCTGGATTCGCTGTCGACTCAGCGTCGTTTCGTGTGCCGTCGTGCGGATTCAATGCACTCGTTGCCTGGAACATTGCCGAACTCGATCGCATCGGCGCGGCCGATGCATCGTTGCTGATGGGGGAGCAGGAGCTGCGATCTGGGCTCGAGGCTCGCTGGGACCCCACCCTGGCAACCTGGACCGATCCGACCTCGAGCGGTACTACGAGAACGGCCGACGCCCTCCTCTGCCTGCTCGTCGACCCCCGCCCCGAGGCATTTGCAGCGTTGCTCGATCCGATGGCCTTTGCCGGACCGTACGGCATTCGTGGCGTGCACGCTGGTGAAACGACCTACGATCCGGGCACCTACTGGCGAGGGCCGTCGTGGCCGCAGCTCGACTATCTGCTGTTGCTCGCAATGCGGGCTGCGGGCGTTGACGATACGGCGCTGGCTGAGTGCTGTGTTGCCGGAGCCGTTGCGTCGGGTTGGGCCGAATACTGGAACGCTGAATCCGGAGTCGGTGGGGGTGCTATTCCCCAAACCTGGACTGCGCTCGCGTTGCTCTTCGACCGTTAGGCCTTGGCGTCGGAGCCACCAACGAGATCGTCGAGGTCGATCGGGTCATCGTCGAAATCGGGGATCGAGGCAAACAGTGCATCGCTCACTTCGGTGCTGGCTGTTGGGGTCAGGCCCTCCGGTGCGACTCCGGTAGGGACGACGACCACGACGGCTTCACGAAGATCGATGTCGTCGAATTCCTCGGGTTCGATCACCGCGTCAGGACCGAGACCGGGGAGTCCAGCCCCTGGGTTCGCCGTCGATCGATCGTCGCCGAAGAGGTCATCGGCCGTGATGCCCGTGGTCCGACCATCGAGCACGACGTTCATGGCGATCACGAGCAGACCGGCCAACATGATCAGGTCGCCGAACGAGATCGGCGTGTTGAGCACCGGCGTTGGTACGACATCGCCCAGGAACGACAGCGAGGACTCATCGGACTCGATTCGCCAGAGACCGGTCGCCGCCGGATTGACCGTGACGTCGTTGCCGAAGGCGGTGAGTGCATCGAAGCTGACGGGGATGTAGCCGTTCACGACCAGCACGGCCATGTTGAGGGTGACCCCGATCCCGGCGATCGCAGCGCCGGCGATGTGGACGTTGCGCATTGCTCCGACGATCAGGCACAGCAGCCCAGCAGTGACGATGATGGCCCTGCCCGGGAGATCGAACGACTCGCCGACGGTTTGGAGCACGACGCCGGCGACCAGGAACGGCCACGCTGCCACTCGGTTCTTGAGCACTGCTTCGAGACTGCCGCCGCGCAGAAAACCGATGAGCAGTCCGATACCAATTGCGAGGGGTGTCAGCACCATGCCAGTTTCTCCAGTCCAGACCGGAGCATAGTCATCAGCGTCGACGATGACCCTCTTGCCTCACCCAGCAAAATTCTCCACCGAACAGGCCGCGCCGGCGGTGTTGACGCCGGTCGAAGGCCACTGCCGAGACGGACAGAGGCCTCAGGTTGCAGGCTCACTCACCAGGCACACCACCCGCCGGTCGTCGAGGCCCCAGAGGCCCTCGGTTGGTACGAATTCGGCCGCGACACGCAGCGAGGTCGCGTAGTCCTCGGCGAACTGCTCGGTGAAGCGCTGGAGGCAGATTCGAGTAGCTGCTCGTCTGATCGTTCGGTCGCCTGGATACTCGGCCGACGCGTCGCCGGGGCAGGGCTGAGCGGTGAGATCATCATCGAAGTCGGGGTGCGGTCCGAGACAAAAGGCCGCGTACACGGTGCCGTCGTTGTTCTCGCCACAGTCGACAACGGCAACGATGGTGGGTCGCGGTGTCGTGGTCGGCGCGGCAACGGTCGGTGGCACCGTTGGTTCGGTCGCCTGCGTGACCTGGCCCTCGATGGTGGTCGTGGTTGCCTCGGGCAGAATCTCCGATGGCGGTGGAAGATCGGCGTAGCACTGACCTTCGGCCAGCTCGAGATTGCCGATCAGGGCCAAGATCGGGGCGGGGATCGTGGTGGTCGAAGCGGTCGTCGTCGAGCTGCCGGCATCGACCGAGCCTTCACCGTTGGAGGAATCCGACGAGCACGCGACCGCGATGAGGGTTGCGGCGACAACAGCGAGGGCACGGTGAATGATCACGATCAAAGCGCAGGCAGCAGCTTGTCGAGATGGCTGAAGCATCCCCACAGTACGTAGAGGAAGACGGGGGTGATCAGCACGTAGGCGGGGAGTCGTTGCCAGGCCCGTCCGAAGAGATAGCCGGCCAGTGCGACGAGGGCAGCAGCGGCGCCCCACAACACCGTTGGCAAGGTCTCCTCGGTGTTCCAGCCGAGCGACTCGGTGAGGACGTTCTCCTCGGCAAGGTCGAGGGTCGACTCGTCGGTCGCCTCGCTAGCTACGTCCTCATCGGGGATGGCCTCGATCGGTACCGCGGTGGTGGAGGGGAGCTCGGGGGCCGGGGCCGAAACCAGCTTCGCCGAGACGATGATGCGCTGTGCTGCTGAATACTTTGGATGGCAGGCGGTGAGGGTCAGGCGATTGTCGCCCTGGTCATCGACCACCTCGACCGCTGAGTCATCGACGATGAAGTACCCGACCTCGTTTCCGTCGGCATCGGCTTGGGGCAGGACCTCGTAGTAGTACGTGCCATACAGGGTCTCGACCACGATCTGATCGCCGGGCTGGACCAGATCGAGGTCGCCGAACGGGGCGCCGTAGGTGGTGCGGTGGCCGGCGATCGCGGTATTGCCGGCCTGGCCCGGGAACGGCGTGCTCGGGTACATCCCCGGTCCTTCACGTAGGTCGCCGCGACGCGTACCGAACACGATGTGCTTGTCGACCCCGATCGAGGGGATGGCGATGTTGCCCATGACCTCGCCTTGTTCGGGAATGAGCTCATCGCCCAATTCGGCGATGATCTCGGGAGCCAGCGAGGGGGGCGGGGCGATGGTGGTGGTGTCACCAGGCACCGTTGCGGGCGGTGTGGTGGTCGTCGAATCGTTGCCGGTGATGTCTGCGATGGCGGCCTGCCGCTCGGAGAACTCGTCGCCGAGTGCGTTCTGGTTGCGAGCTTCCTGGAGGTTGGTGCCCCACAGCTGGAACGCAGCAAATGACAGCACGATGAGGCCGAGGGCGATGAGCGTGCGGCCGATTCCGCCGACGATGGATGCAGTGCGCTGGTTCATGAGTTCAGGGGAAGGGGCACCGGGGTCGACGATGGGTGCCGGGACAGGCTAGAGCGCGCGGCGTAGGGAACGGGGTCATGGCCTCGATCGGCCCTATCGTGAGCGACCGTGCTCGAGTCGTCTCCTTCACCGGTTGTGCAGCTGACCGGCGCCGTGTCACTGCTCGGTCGTTTCCCTGCATTGGCCGGTGCCGATCTGGCGATCGATGCCGGCGAGATCGCCCTCCTCGAGGGCCCGAACGGCGCTGGCAAGTCCACGCTGCTGCGACTGTGTGCCGGTCTAGCCCCACTGAACCAGGGCAGTGGCGCGGTCTTGGGGCACGACTTGTCTCGCCGGGTTGCTCGCCGAGCGCTGCGGCGCGAGGTCGGACTCTTGTCGCATGCCACCGCACTCTATGACGAGCTGACCGTCGAACAGAACGTCGTGTTCTGGTCGAAGGCGAACGGCACGATCGTCGCCGATGTCGAGCCGGCGATGCAAGCCCTGGGACTCGCCGGTCGGCTCCGGACGGTACCCGTTTCTGGACTCTCCGCCGGTCAGCGACGACGAACGTCCATGGCCATCCTGGTCTGTCGGCGGCCGCGTCTGTGGCTACTCGACGAACCACACGCCGGACTCGACGCTGCGGGTCGAGACCTGATCGACGATCTGATTCGCCGCGCCGTGACGGCTGGAGCCACGGTCATGCTCGCCTCGCATGAGGCCGATCGGGCAAATGACCTTGCAACCATGCACGTCTCGGTGGTTGGCGGGCACACCAGCGTCGAGGGCCGATCATGCTGAGCGACGCCCTGTTGGTCGCCCGCAAGGACCTGCTCATCGAGATGCGCTCGAAGGTGCTCACCACGCAGCTTCTGCCTTTCGGGATGATCGTGCTGATCCTGTTCGGTTTCGGTCTGTCGCCCGACCGAACCGTTCCGACCGGCGTCGCAAACGAGAGCCGACCGCTGCTCGCACAGGTCGCTCCTGGACTGTTCTGGCTGGCTGTGTTCTTCTCGGCCCTCCTCGCCTTCAGCCGGGCGTTTGCCATCGAGGCAAGCGACGGCAACCTCGACGCCCTTCGGCTCACCGGTCTCGACCCGGCGGGGATCTTTCTCGGCAAGGCGGCAGCGATCGCCCTCGAACTCTTCGTGCTCGAGATCGTGCTCGGTGCCGGCTCGTTCTTGCTCTATGCGCCCGAACTCAACGACCCGATTCTGCTCGCCGTGACGGTTGTCTCGACCACGCTCGCCGTTGCCCTTGCAGGTACGCTCTACGCAGCGCTGGCCTCGGGTATGCGGGTGCGTGACACCCTCGTTCCGCTGCTCGCCTTGCCTGCGCTGTCGCCGGTCCTGCTCGGCGCATCCGTTGCAACCGAAGCCGCGCTGTTCGGCCCCAGTTCTGACGGGTGGATGTGGGCCGGCCTGCTCGGTGCTTTCGCCCTCCTTTACACGGGTGCGGGAATCCTGGCTTTCGGACGAGTGCTGGAGGAATCGTGACAACAACCGAGATCCCGGCGAGTACGTCTTCGAAGCTCACTCGGCGTCTGGGTTTTGCCGCCTTGGTGAGCATCGTCGTCTTCCTCGCCATGGCCCTGGTGATCTCACCGCCCGACGTGTCGCAGCGAGATGCGGTTCGGTTGTTCTATCTCCACGTGCCAACGGCCACGATTGCGTTCTATTTTGCTCCGGCAATCATCGCGGTTGGCAGCGTCATGTACCTCTGGAAGAAGTCGACCTTCTGGGATCTCGCCGCTGGTACTGCCGCCGAGCTCGCCGTCATCTTCTCTGCCTTCACCCTGGTGACCGGCATGCTGTGGGGCAAACCGACCTGGGGCCTCTACTGGACCTGGGAGCCCCGACTGACCGCAACCGCAGTGTCGTTCGTGCTGTTCGTTGGCTACTTGGCTGTGCGCAAGCTCGATCTCGATCCTGTCATTCGCTCGCAGCGCGCCGCGGTGCTCGGCCTCATTGCCGCCGCCAACACGCTGCTGGTTCGCTACTCGGTGCAAATCTGGAAAGGCATCCACCAGGGAACCACGATCTCGCCGATGAACATGCAGATCAGCGGTCTCATGTGGGGAACGGCCTTGATCGGTTTCGTGTCGTTCACGCTCGTGTTTGCCTGGTTGATGATTCATCGCTTCCGTGTCGCCTGGCTCGAACACCAGCTGGCCGAGGTCGGACTCGACCTCGCAATCAGCGAACGCCGTGCCGAGCGAGATGTCGCCGGCGCAGCGAGTACTGACGTCCGACTGACAGGAGAAGGTGCCTGATGCATTGGGAGTTCGTGATTCCTGGATATCTCATCGTCTTCGTGACGCTGGCGATGTACACCGTCTACGTGGTCCGCAAGGGTCGGGCGCTCTCAGAGCAGCTGCCACCAGAGAAGCGGCGATTCCTTGACTGACGACCTCGATCTGACACCGCGCCCCGGCGCTGGCGCGTCCAACGAGCGTCGTAGCTTCCGCAACATCGCCATCCTGGGCACGCTCGGCGTCGTCCTCGGATTCATCATGTTCCAGGCGGTGACCGGCGCCTCGGTGTATTACTACAACGTCGACGAGGCGGTTGACCAACAGGCCGAGCTGGCCGATCGCACGTTCCGGCTCCAGGGAACGGTCGTCACCGAGCCAACGATCGATGCCAGTGGCGCCATGCTCTTCAACGTTGCCTTCAACGACCAAGAGGTCGCGGTGCGCCATGTTGGTGAGGAACCAACCGATTTGTTCGAGCTGTCGATCCCGGTCGTTGCCGAAGGGCACTTCGAGAACGGTGTCTTCGTGTCTCGCCAGCTTCTCATCAAGCATTCTGAGTCCTATGTCGCCGACAACCCGGATCGCATCGATACCGAGATCGAATCGCAGCTCGATGCGGGCTGACCCGCACGGAGCAACGACATGAACTCGATCCTCGGCTTCGCCTTCACCATGCTCGGCCTCACCACGTCGGTGGCCGGCATGCTGGCCGGGTCCTATGCGCTGGTGACCAAACAACACCGGCTGCTCGCCCAGGTTCGTCAATGGACCTGGATGCTGCCCGTCGCCGGCCTCGGAATGTTCGTTGTCATGGAAGTGGCGCTGTTCCAGCGCGACTTCACCGTCAGCTACGTCCAACGAGTCGGCAGCACGGTCACGCCTCCCTTGTACAATTTCGCCGCTCTCTGGTCGGCGCTGGAGGGCTCACTCATTCTGTGGGCGCTGATCCTCACGCTCTACATCGGTGCGGTGCTCTACAAGTTTCGAGCACGAGGCAACGACCCACTCCTGGGTTGGGCCATCGTGGTACTGCTCGGCATCAGCACGTTCTTCTTTGCGCTGCTGGCCGGACCGGCGAATCCGTTCACTCCGGTCACCGTTCCTCTGGGGTTCCAAGGGCCGGGCCCCAACCCTCTGCTACAGAACCACATTCTCGTTGCCTTCCATCCGCCGATGCTCTACCTGGGTTACGTCGGTTTCTCCGTTCCGTTCGCTTTCGCCGCTGCTGCCCTCATCACCGGTCGAGTGGGCGAGGGGTGGCTGGTCGAGACTCGTCGCTGGACCGTTGCTGCTTGGGGCTTTCTCACCGCCGGCATCATCCTCGGTGCTTGGTGGAGCTACGAGGTGCTGGGCTGGGGTGGCTATTGGGCATGGGATCCGGTCGAGAACGCCTCGCTGCTTCCCTGGCTCACCGGCACGGCCTACCTGCATTCGGTCATGGTCCAAGAACGCCGCGGCATGCTGCGGGTCTGGAACCTGTCGTTGCTGTGTGCCACGTTCTGCCTGACCATCCTGGGTACGTTCCTCACCCGATCGGGTGTCGTCGAATCGGTGCATGCCTTCGCCGATGGTGAAGTCGGCCCGTGGCTCCTGGTCTTCTTCACGATCGTTGCCCTCGGATCGATCGGACTGATCGGCTGGCGGGGCGACCGGTTGCGTTCGCCCGGCGCCATCGATTCGCCGCTGTCGCGCGAGGCATCGTTCCTTGCCAACAACGTGGCGTTCGGAGCGCTCACGTTCGTGGTCCTGCTCGGTACCGTCTTCCCGCTCCTCGCCGAGGCCTACGACGACAGCCGCCTCACGATCGGGCGCCCCTACTTCGACTCCCTCGGTCGGCCGATCGCCTTCGTGCTGCTCTTCCTCATGGCGTCGGCCCCGGTGCTGCCATGGCGCAAAGCCTCCGGCGAATTGCTCGCCGAGCGGCTCTTCTGGCCGACGGTCGCCGGCGTTGGGTCGATGGTCCTTGCCATCGCGCTCGGCGGGCGAGGCCTCTACCCGATGATCACGTTCGGCCTCGGTGGATTCGCCGGCGGGGCGGCGCTGCGCCAAGTGGTGTTGGCCACCCGACGCCAGGGTTGGCGGGGCTTCGTCGGTCGGACCAATGGCGGCATGATCGTGCACCTGGGTGTGGTGCTCATCGCCGTCGGTATCGCCTCCAGCGAGGCCTACAAGACCGACCGAACCGCCACGCTCGCCGTTGGGGAGTCCATGATGGTTGCCGACCACGAGTTCACCTATCTCGGACTCGGTGCCGACACCAACGAGCGCCGCAATCGGGTGTGGGCCGACATCGAAATCGACGGCGGCGACATCTATCAGCCCGCTCGTACCCAGTTCCGTTTGATGGGCACACCGGTGGCGACCCCTTCGGTGAGAGCCGGGTTCACCCAAGATCTGTTCCTCGTGCTCGATCAGGTGCCAACCGACAACGACGGCCCGATCCGACTCAGAGTGATCGTTCGCCCCATGATCTCGTGGCTGTGGGCCGGCGGCGGACTGATGTCGCTCGGCACGCTGTTCGCCATCTTCCCCGGTAAGCGTCGACGGGGTACCGAGGCGGTTTCGGCTCGCATCGGCAGCTCGTCACCGACGATTCCCGATGCCCGGGTCGAGGTGAACGCATGAGTGACGACAGCACCACCGCCGGCAGCATTGCCTCCGAACGTTCCGGTGTCGACGGTTCTGGTGCTGAGAGTTCTGGGGTCGACCATGATCGGTCGTCGGGCGGGTCTTCGGGCAACTCGGCGCGCATCATCTCGAGCGTCGTCGGCTTGGTCGTTGTTGGCTTGATCGCCCTCCTTGCGCTTGGCGGTCCCGGTACCGACGTGGCCACGAGCCGGCTGGTCGACAAGCGGGTGCCAGCCCTCCAGGGCGAAACCCTCGACGGCGGCACCTACGACATCGACGCCGCCCGCGGCCGTTGGGTGCTGGTGAACTTCTTCGCCACCTGGTGCCCGGGTTGTATCGACGAGCACCCCGATCTCGTCGAACTCGAGCAATATGGCAAAGACACCGGTGCCATCGAAGTCGTGTCGATCGTGTTCGACGATGACCCCGACAAGGTCGCCGACCTCTTCGCCGAATTGGGTGGTACGTGGCCGGTGCTGAACGACAGCGGTCAGCTTGCGGTCACCTTCCAGATCGCCCAGGTGCCAGAGAGCTTCTTGGTCGATCCGAGCGGCGTGGTGGTCGCCCATGCAACGGGGGGCATCACCGCCGACGAGATCATCGCGGCGATCGGATGAGCGCCGCTCGACGAGTGTTGTGGCTGGCCCTGTTGGTGATCGGTGTTGCCGCGCTCAGCATCTCGGCGCTCGATGCCGCTCCCGAAACCCCTGGCGAGCGAATCCAACGCCTCGCCGACTCCTACGCCTGCCCGACCTGCAAGGGGCAAACCGTCGCCGACTCGAATGCGTCGGCGGCCACCGTGGTGCGCGACTTCATCCGCGTGAGCGTCGACGAAGGTCGCACTGACGACGAGATCCGAGACCTCCTCGTGCAGTCCTACGGTGGGCGTGTTCTGCTGACCCCCCGGTCCGATGGCGTCTCCGCCCTGATCTGGGTTCTGCCTGCCGTGGTTGCCATTGGGGGAACCGCCGTTGTGGTTGCCTCGCTGCGCCGCTCGCCACCGGAGCAGCGCGTCGCCACCGACGCTGACCGCGAACTCGTTGCTGCTGCGCAGGGCTTGGGTGCACAGGGTGTGGGTGCACAGCGCTCAGGCAAGCAGGGCCCAGTCGCTGATGAGAACGACGTTCACGGCGAAGGTGACGGTCGTTAGACGTGGCCCGGATGCACGACCTCAGCCCGGATCGGCTTGCTGCACTCGAGGAGGAACGCGACTTTCTGTTGCGCTCGCTCGATGATCTCGAATCCGAACACCGTGCCGGCGACCTCGACGATGCTGACTACGCCTCGCTACGTGACGACTACACGGTGCGCGCTGCCGGGGTGATCCGCTCGATCGATGACCACCAGAGCGAACTCACCGCACGACAGGCCGAGAACGCCTCGCCAACGAGGCGTTGGGCGTGGATCATCGGTACCGCCGCCGGGGCAGTGTTGGCCGGGATCCTGCTCGCCCAGACGGCAGGGGAGCGCGGGGTTGGCGACTCGCTCACTGGCGCACTGCCCGAATCGATTCGCGATCAGGTGCTCGCGTGCCAGCAGCTCGGCACCCAGGGAGCAGAGGGGTTGCAGGAATCGCTGACGTGTTTCGACGCTGTGCTCGACCAAGATCAGAACAACGTCGAGGCCCTCACCTATCGAGCGTGGTACCTCAGCCTCGTTGCGGCATCGGCGACCGATCAGGGCTTCGATGACTCAGCCAACGAGCTGTTCACCGCGGCGGCTGCGCAACTCGATCGCGCCATCGAGGTCGACCCGACCTTCCCTGATGCTCACGCCTTTCGCGCCGTGGTTGCCGATCGCATGGGTGACGCTGATCGGGCCTGCGTGGAGCTGGCGGCGCTCGGCGATCTCAACGCCCCACCGATGATGGACCAGCTGACTGCTGCACTCGACGAGCGGCTCGACTGCGGCTGACGAGCGCCCAGGGGCCCATCAGCACTCGAGTTGCCACCCCCATTCCGAGGTGCGTCGGGCTGCGAACCGGCCTCGATCCTTCTGCCAGTGCGCTAACCGATCGATTCGGCGTGCTTGTTGACCTTGCGAGCCGAGGCCCAGCGCTTGCCATCGTGGGTGAGCACCCAGATGGAACCTTTTTCACATCCATGCCCGTGCAGTTCGGTGCCGTTCGCCCCGAGCCAATCGATGAGCTCGGGAATGATGTCGCCATGAGAGCAAGCAACCAGACCCTCGCTGGCGTGCGTTGCGAGGATCTCGAGTGCAGCGTTGATGGGCGCGCCTTCCCATAGCTCGTCAGTCTCGATGACCTCGTGCCCTTTCGAAGCGGCCAGGGGCTCGACGGTCTGCACACACCGGGTTGCGGTACTGGAGATGATCTTGCCGACCTCGACGGCCGAGAACAGCTCGGCGATGGCAGCGGCCCGAGCCAAGCCCTTCTCACTCAGCTGGCGGTACTTGTCATGATGTCCGCTCTGGCGAGATCCGGCGTGGGCGTGGCGAATGAGATAGACGTCCATGGCACCGAGCAGGCTAGCGTTTGGCCGGACCGTCGGGGTCCAGGTCGAGGACGGTCACTCGTCCGGTCGAGCCGTCGACCTCGATGAGTGCTCCGTCGGGGATGCGTAGCGTGGCTCCGGTGACCGAAACGGCGCAGGGGATGCCGAGTTCTCGGCTGACGATGACGGCGTGGCTCATGACGGCACCAACATCGACCACGACAGCCTCGGCGGGAATGAACAACGGCGTCCATGAGGGATCGGTGATGGGGGCAATCAGCACGTCGCCGGGCTCGAGCCCGTTTGGGTCGCCGGGATCGGTGACCACCCGGGCACGACCCCGGGCGATCCCGGGGCAGCCGGGCAGCCCAACGATCGATTCGCCAACGCTGATGGTGCCCCGGAGGTCGGCCTTGCGTTCCCAGGTCTCGAGGGGCGGGAGCTCGCCGCTCCACGCAAATGGTGGAACCCGGGCAGCGAGCTCGGCGTGCATGCGGCGCCGTTCGGCGATCACATCGGCTGATCCTGCCGGATCGCCGACATAGGCGTCGAGCTCGTCGATGGTCAGGAACCACAGATCGCCCGCTGTTCCGCCGGATCGTTCGATCAAGCGACGGTCGAGTTCCTTGGCTCGCAACCGGGAGCCGTGGATCGCGAGCACCACGGTGGTCTTCGATCGTTCGCGGCCTCGGCTCCAGACCCGAGCGGCGCCAAGTACTCGGTCGAAGATCGGGCGGAGCGGTCGAGCGATTTTGGCACGGGCCTCGATCTCGAGTTGCGCCGACTCGCCGGCAAGACGACCGAGCTGCGTGTGGGGATCATGACTTTCCTCGGCGGCCCGCATCCGGTCGACCAGAACGAGGGCCAGGGCGGGCCGGGTTTCCCAGGTATCGAACGCCGTGTCCCACTCGTTTGGTCCACGCGACCCGAAGTCGGCGATGAAGGTTCGGAAAGCATCGGCGAAGTCAGCAGCGCTCGGGTCGTTCTGGATCGAGGGCCACAGCTCAGCATCGATTCCTGCGTCGAAGCGGGCCGTCAATTCGGGATTTGCGTTGACGATGCGGCTGAGGTCCCAGAGTGCAAGCGAGGGTGCTGCGGAGTCGACGTCACCGAGACCGGCCAACAAGCGAACGGCGAGGTTCGGGTCATCCAGCTGCTTCTCGCAGATCTGGGTCAGCAGGCTGACCGCCGTCGACGCTCCCGCAGTGACTTCGAGGTGATGTTGGAAGAGCGACTCGAACAGCGTCATGAGTTCGTCGGTGGCGGCATTGGCCAATTCGGCGTCAGTTGCCTCGGCTGGATCATCGAGCGAGCCCAGGTAGTTGGCCACCTTGGCTTGATCCTGCGCCAACAGCGCAATCTCGCGGGTACGGATCACTTTCAAGACGTAGCGGAGGCCCCTGAGGCCGGCGCGAATGTTCTTCTCGCCCTCGATCGGAACGTGGGGTGGCACGGTTTGCCCAACGCCGAAAATGGTGACGTCGGCATCGCTTGCCTTGCCACCGGGAACCCGTGCGGCCAGAAGTCGCTGCATCGACACATTCAGATAGGCGTAGCCACCGAAGACGCCGTTGGCGATGCCGGTGCTCAGAGGCTTACCCTCGAACTCGCTCTCGGCGATGAGGCCGGTCGCCAGAACAGCGTTGCGCATGGCCTTCTCGCCGATCTCGGATGCAATCGAGAAGCTCAGCGGGGTGAACACCTCGGGGTAGACCTCGCCGGCATTTCCCCTGGTGTACACCGGGAACTTCTCGCTGACATCGCTGCCAACCCAGTCGCCGTCACCGATTCTCTTCCACAAACCCATCGGCGGGGTCTAGCACGACGCCTCCGGGTTTGCGTCATGGGCCAGTCACGCTTGCGTGATGGCGAGCATCATTCAGTAGTCGTCGAGGCCTGGTAGCTGATCGTTGAACCAGATCTTGCGGCGAAACCGAGGGTTCTTCGACGACATGTCGATCTGATAGAGCGACTCGAATGGCGGCCGCGGAAGGTCGAGGATTGCACACAGATTGTGAGCCAGCCATTGCTCGATCTTGAGGACGACCATCTTCTTGCGCAAGCGACCCTGCACGTCGCGGTTCAGCACCGTTGGCAGCGTGTTCAGGGTGAGGATCTCGTCGATCGCCGGGTGGGCCATCTTCTCGCGCCCCTCGCCGCTGGCGTAGAAGTGCGTAACGCCGAACACGATGCGATTGGGGGAAGCCTTCTTGAGGAACTCGCACGATTCGACCACGGTCGAACCGGTGCGAACCATGTCATCGAACAAGACCACATCGCAGCCCCGGATCTCATCGACGGTGGTATCGGAACCAGGGTCGAGCGTGATCTCGACACTGCGTTCGCCCGAGCGTTCCTTCGACAGGGTGATGAGCTTTGCCTCGGGCAGACCCAGAGTGTCGAGCATGCCCCGCACGAAATCTCGAGCGCCTTTGTCGGGTGCGCACAGCACCAGCCCCTCGCCGTTGGTGCCGTACTGCACCACGTTCGACTTGACGAGGTAGTCGGCGTAGATCTCGTAGGGAATGAGGTTGTGGAAGCGGCCCTCGAACACCTCAACGAACTCGGCCTGGACCGACACCGAGTGGTTGTGGACGGTCATCACTCGGTCGACGCCCGCAAGATGCAGCATCTGAGCGTAGAGCCGCGACGAGAACGGCTGGCCATCGAACTTCTTGCGATCGGCTTCGTCACGCTCGAAGGACGTGCGGCCCTGATCGGCCCGGGGACCACGATCTTGTGCGCTGTAATAGAGGTCGGGCTCGACGAGCACCACGTTTGCTGCGCCGTTGTCTTTGGCGGCACGGGCAAGCAGGAGGTTTCGCATGGCGAGGTTGTTCCTCGTCATCGTGAGGCTCGACGTGCTGACGATGACCACCGTCTTGCCGTTCAAGTGCTCGCCGACGGCAGACAGATCGTTCTCGTCGCTGATGAACCGAGGGCAGAACTCCGAATTCGAGAACGTCTTCATGCTGATGAGGTCGGCGATGTCTTCCATCTGCCCAACGGCGTAGGCCACGTCGATGGCGAACGGGTCGTCGGAGAAATTGCCGACAACGATCACGTCGCTCGTTCCGACCTTCATGCCCTGCGTCTCGGCTTCACGTGTCCCCGCTTCATCGCTGCTGCGTGCTCGCCCCTGAACGTTGTAGCCGATACCGCTTGGAATCGGCACGCCTTGGTCAAATCGCGGTCCAACCGCCGTCGACGAAGAGCACCTGACCAGTGACGTAGGCGGACGCGTCCGAGGCGAAAAAGAGCATTGCGCCCTGCAATTCGTCGATCGTGCCGGGGCGTCCCATGGGCGTGTTGTCGGTGATGTAGCGCATGCCGCCGTCGGTCGCGAACATCTCGCCGTTCATCTCGGTCTCGAACCAGCCGGGGCCAATGGCGTTGCAGCGGACGCCCCTGCGGGCCCACTGTGAGGCCAGCTCGCGGGTCAGATTGTGGAGCCCGCCCTTGGCTGCCGCGTAGCCCGGCACCTTGAGGCGCCCGCCCCCGCCGTTGCCGAGCACCGAGCCGATGTTGATGATCGAGCCGGGGCGCTGCTCGCTCATCATCCAGCGAGCCGCGGTTCGAGCCAGCTCGTAGGGGGCGACGAGATCGATCTCGATCTCGTGCCGAAAGTCGTCGATGTCGTCGTCGATTGCGGCGATGACTCGCGAGATGCCGGCGTTGTTGATGACGATGTCGACCGATCCGTAGGTATCGACCGCAGCATCGACGAGTTCCCGCGCTGCCTCCGGTGCGGTCACGTCGCACGTGATGGCGGTGGTGTTCGCCACTTCGGCGGTGAGTTGCGCCAAACGGTCGCCGCGGCGGGCGGCGACGATCACGCTGGCGCCGGCGGCCGAGAGGGTGCGGGCGAATCCCTCGCCGAGGCCCGAGCTCGCACCAGTCAGGACCGCCACTTTGCCGTCGAGTCGGAACATGTCGGCGATGGGATCACTCATGCGGACATCGTGTCACCATGAGGCGATGAACCGCGAACTGAGTCCCGCCGGCATGGCACCGCCTGCCGCCAACTACGCCCACGCTGTGTTGTCAGAGGTCGGCAGCGGCGGTGGTCGGATGCTGCATACCTCGGGCATCGTGCCCACTCGACCTGATGGTGCGGTTCCCGAAACGTTGGCCGGTCAGGCCGAGGCGGTGTGGGCCAGTCTGTCGTTGCTGTTGGCCGAGGCCGACATGGTGCCGAGCGACATCGTTTCGGTAACGACGTACGTCGTGGTCGGGGAAGACCTCGCAACGGTGATGGCTGCTCGTGATGCCGTACTCGGCAACCACCGTGCTGCATCGACACTCCTCACCGTGCCCGCTTTGGCGCAACCGGCCTGGCGGATGGAGATTGCGATCGTCGCCATCGCTTGATCGTTGTCGAGGGTGATGCGATGGCACGGTTGGTGAAATTTCGTTCGGCTTCGCATCCAAAGTCGCCCCGGTCATCGGAGAAAGGGAGAGCAAAGGCCCTTGCGACAAGGGCCTTCCCCACAGGCCGTCCCTGCACAGCGTTCCCAGACAGCCCTCCCCAACACAGCCTTCCCCAAACAAGGAGAGATCCAAAATGACCCTGCTTTCACGCGCCCTTGCGGCAACAGCGCTGGTGGCTGCCACCACGTTCGGCGTCAGCTCAGCGGCTGGTGCTCAAGACACCAGCGAGGTGTATGTGGTTCACGGTATTCCTGGCGTCGACGTCGATGTCTACGTGAACGATGCGCTGACCCTCGAGGGTTTCGCACCGAAAGACATTGCCGGCCCACTCGACCTTCCGGCTGGCAACTACGACATCAAGATCTTCGCTGCTGCCGATGGCCCAGCAGCAACCGCAGCCGAGCGCACTGATGACGCCGTCATCGATGTCGCTCCGGACGTCCCCGGCGGTGCCAACCTCAGCGTGATCGCTCATCTCGATGGCGAGGGTGCCCCCACACTTTCTGCCTTCGCCAATGACGTCACCGAGACAGCTGCCGGCGAGGGTCGTGTAACGATTCGCCACACGGCGTTCGCCCCGGCCGTCGACATCGTGGCCGGTGGAGCGGCGGTTCCGCCGTTCACCAACTTGACCAACGGCAACGAGGCCAAGGCTGACCTGCCCGCTGGCGACTATCCGACGGGAATCGCAGCGACCGGCACCACCGAGGTACTGGTCGAGGCTCCGGTCACCGTCGCTGAGGGAACCAACCTCGTCGTGTACGCCATTGGTGACTTCGCTGGTGGAACCTTGGAGCTACTGACCCAGAGCTTCGACGGACTGCACTCAGCCCCAGCCGCCGTGAACGCTGGCAACAGCGGCCTTCTCGCCGACCAGACCTCGACCTCGACCCTCCTCGTTGTCGGCCTTGGCGCAATGGCGCTGCTGTCGGTGTCAGCAGTCGCTGTCAACCGCCGCCAGGTCTGATCCCGAGAGCTGAACACGTGAGCGCTTTCTCGAGCGCTGCCCTCGTTGGAGCTCGCAGCCGAATGTCGATCGTCGCTTGCGTTGCGATCGTCATGGTGGTTGCGAGCTCCTGCGCGTCGGTCGGCTCGTCAACCGAAGCTGCCAGCTCCTCAACCGGGGCGAACCTCGACCAACAGCGTTCGGTCGGGGCCCCGTTCGAGTTCGGTTCCGCAGCCGCAATGGTCGATGATGAGGTCCCAGAGGCGGATGTCGGGGTCGATCCAACGGTGCCGATCCGAACAGGTGACACGCTCGGCGATCTTGCCGAGTCAGTCAGTGTGGCATCACCGACCTCGGTTCTCATCGCTGGTCTCGACATCGATGCTCCGGTTTCGCCGGTCGGCATCGATGCCGACGGTGCGTTCGATCTGCCCCCGGGCAACGAAGCTGGTTGGTACCGGTTCGGTCCGGTGCCGGGCAGCGAGGGCTCGGCAGTGCTGGCGGCCCACGTCGATTGGAACGGTGTGCCCGGTGCCTTCTTCAACTTGCGCGAAGCGACGTCTGGTGACCGGCTCACCGTGGTGTACGAGGACGGGTCACGCCTCGACTTCGAGATCATCCGGGTCGACCAGTATGAAAAGACCGAATTGCCGCTCGCTGACCTCTTCACTCGTGAGGGGCCACCGCAGCTGGCCCTCATCACCTGCGGCGGCGACTTCGACCGGGCTACTCGTAGCTATGAAGACAACGTGGTCGTGATCGCCATTCCGGTCTGAGCAAACAGCGGCAGGACGGTTGGTGATCCGTTGCGCACCCTCAGCTCGGCGATGTCGTTGGTTCACACCAAATCGTTGCTGTTGGCTGCCACCCAGTCCCGCACATTGGGTCGGATCTCGACCGGCACCTCGATGCGGAACCGTTCGCCGCTGTTGGTTTTCACCGAGAGGTAACGGTGCCCGAGATCGGCTTTGAACGAGCCGGTTGGCGACGTGATCCGCCTGCCGATTCGGCGGTGAAGGAGATGGTCGGGATGAAGCTCGCAGCGTCGATACGCGACCGCGGCCGAAGCGGCGAACAGCGCCAGCGTTGCGGCGAGTGGCCAGCCAACGACGGTATCTCGCCACACGATCGTGATCATGGCCCCGCAGACCGCATAGATGAGGGCTTGCAGGTGACTCCCACCGATGATGAGCGGCTCGGCGGTGCTGCTTGGCTTGATCATCGGCCCGACAACACTGCACGCAGACGGCGAGCAGCCTCGGTTGCGGGCTGGGTGCCTTTCCACACGACCCGGACCGGCTGTTCGAGCGTAATGCCACGCAGCATCAGTCGGGTGAGGCGGCCGGCGGAAAGGTCGGTTGCAACCTGGTCGAGGGGCAAGATGGCGACACCGGAACCGTTCACGGCCGCCAGTCTGGCGGCGGCGTTGCTCGGTACCTCGATTCGCCGCTCGATTGGGTCGAATCCGTGAGGCGCGAGCAGTGCCTCGATCACATCCCGCGTGCCGGATCCCTCGGTCCGCATGATCAACGCAGTGGCGAGAAGCTCTGATGCGCGAACCGAGGTGTTGTGGCGGCCTGCGAACGGGTGTCGCGGGCCGACCACCAGAGCGAGCTCGATCGTGGCAACGACCTCGGACCGGAGACCGATTGGAGCGAGGGGTCCGTCGCAGAGACCCATCGCGGCTCGGCCGTCGCGCACCGCACCGGCAACCCCGAGCGTGTCGAGCTCGCTCAGTTCGACGGTGACGCCATCGAGCGGCGAGCCTCCCACCCGCTGGGGTAGCACGTGTTCGATGGCCGTTCGGGTCGCAGCGAGTCGGAGGGTGTCGCCTGCTTCGCGTCGATCGTGTGCCAGGTCGACGAGCCGTCGGGCCGAGGTGAGGAGGTCGCCGCATGCACTGAGCAGCGCTTCTCCCGCCTCGGTCGGAACGGACCCGGTTGGTCCCCGCTCGAGCAGGCTGGTGCCGAGCTGGCGTTCGAGCTTTTGTAGGCGGGCGGTCGCCGACGGTTGCGTGATTCCCGTGCGCGCTGCGGCCTTCGACACACTACCGAGCTCGACGGCGCCCAGGAACAGTTGCAGGGCACCCAGATCCAAATCGTCGATCACCTGCGATGTCATTGCCAGATCATGTCACAGCTATCAGGTTTACCAATGACGCAGAAGGAAGTTCGCTGGTGCCGCTCGGCGGCGAATGCTGCTTGGATGGGGGTCGGGACGAGAAACAAAGTGATCAGGAAGACAGCATGACCAGGAAGACAGCATGACTGGAAGAACAGCGTGATCCGCTACGGCGTCATCGGGACCGGCATGATGGGTGTCGAACACATCGAGAACATCCTCGCCATCGAAGGGGCGTCGGTCACCGCCATTGCCGACCCGGTCGAGTCCTCACGGGCCCAAGGGTTGGCTGCGGCTGCCCCGTCGGGACAGCCAGTGAGCGTGTTCGAGGACCATCGCGACCTTCTCGCCGGCGGAGAGGTCGATGCGGTCGTCGTCGTCAGCCCGAACAACACCCACATCGAGGTGATGTCCGACGTCCTCGAGGCCGGCGTTCACGTGATGTGCGAGAAGCCGCTGTGTACCACGGTCGAAGACGTGAAGATCCTGATCGCGAAGGCCGAGGCCACTGGCGGGACCGAGGGTGACCGCAAGGTCTGGGTCGGGCTCGAGTACCGCTACATGCCGGCGGTCGCCGAACTGATCACCGACATCCGCGCCGGGGTCGTTGGTAGGCCGAAGATGGTGGCGATTCGCGAACACCGGTTCCCCTTCCTCGTGAAGGTCGACAACTGGAACCGCTTCTCGATCAACACCGGCGGCACCTTGGTCGAGAAGTGCTGTCACTTCTTCGACCTGATGAACCTTCTGCTCGATGAGAAACCCACGCGGGTGATGGCCTCGGGCAACCAAGACGTCAACCACCTCGATGAGGTCTACGACGGGCGTCGCCCCGACATCCTCGACAACGCCTTCGTCATCGTCGACTATCCCAGTGGCGCTCGGGCATTGCTCGATCTCTGCATGTTCGCCGAGGCGACGCACAACCAGGAAGAAGTCTCGGTGATCGGCGACAAGGGCAAGATCGAAGCCCTGCTGCCTCAGGGTCTGATCCGAACCGGGATTCGAGGCGAGCACCGAATCGGCGGCGTCGACGAACGACACGCCGACGAGTCCCACATTGCCTACCAAGGACTCCACCACGGTTCGAGCTACGTGGAACACCAACGGTTCTTCGATGCCATCAATGGAACGAACCCGATCGAAGTGACCCTCGACGACGGGCTGTGGTCAGTGGCCATGGGGGTCGCAGCCCACCGAAGTATCGAAACCGGGCGACCAATCACGATGAATGAGGTCATGTGATGTCACAAGTCAACACCGCTCGCGGTCCGGTCGAAATGGCGTGGTTCAGCGCCCTGTGCGACGACGACTACGAATTCCTCGGGGTGCCGGATCCCGAACTCGCCAGCTCGTTCGAACACTGTCGCAACATCACGCTGACAGCTGACCGCTATGGCTTCGACAACATCTTGTTGCCGTCGGGCTACGCACTCGGCATCGACAACACCGCATTCGCAGCGGCCATGGGGCCGATGACCAAGCTTCGCATGCTGCTCGCCATTCGCTGTGGCGAGATGGTCGTGCCCCAGCTCGCTCGCCAGATCGCCTCGATCGACCAGATCCTCGACGGCAGGCTGGCCATCAACATCATCTCGAGCGACGTGCCGGGTGAAGTGCTCGACTCCGAACCCCGCTACCAGCGTTCGACCGAGATCATGTACGTCCTCCGTGAGCTCCTCGACGGGCGCGGCGTCGACTTCCACGGCGAGCACATCGATCTCACCATCGAGCCGCCCCGCGTTCGCACGGTGTCGGGAACGAGTCCGTTGTTCTACTTCGGGGGACTGTCGCCCGCCGCCCGCGAGTGCGCCGCTGCCGGTGCCGATGTTTTCTTGATGTGGCCCGATGTCACCGAGAAGGTGCTCGAAGTCAAAGCCGACATGGATGCACGCGCCGCAGCCAAAGGCCGCTCGCTGCGCTACGGCTGGCGCTCGCACGTCATCGTTCGCGAAACCGAAGGCGAAGCCCGGGCAGCAGCTCGACGCCTGCTCTCGAAGCTCGACGACGAGACCGGCGAGGCCATCCGCAAGAAGTCGCTCGACTCGGCCTCGGCTGGGGTTGCCGCTCAATCAGCGCTGCGGGACGGCGCCGACGACGAAGGCTACGCCGAACGGCATCTGTGGACCGGTGTCGGGCGAGCACGATCGGGTGCTGGTGCGGCGATCGTTGGTGACCCCGATCAGGTGTTGGCCAAGATCAACGAATTGACCGACGCCGGCATCGAGGCGTTCATCTTGTCTGGCTACCCGCACGCAGCCGAGTGTGATCTGTTCGCTCGTCACGTGCTGCCCCACATCGACCACTCTCGGCTGGACTTCGAGCCGCATCCGGTCGCCATCGGGTGACACGCGCAGGGGCGACAGGCACAACGGCGACCACCATCGAGAGTACGGTGACCGCGTGAAGACCGCTCGTGCCGTTGCCCCCGGCATTGCCCTTGTTGCTGCCGTCGCGCTCATCGCAACACTGCTGGCAGATCGGGTCGAGGCGATCTCACCATTGGTTGCCGGCGTCGTGCTCGGTGCGGTCATCGTCAATCTCGTTTCGCTGCCGGCTCCACTCCAGCCGGGCATCACGTTTGCCGCAAAGAACCTGTTGCGAGTAGGCGTGGTGTTGCTGGGCTTCCGATTGTCGCTGAGCGACCTCGGCGACCTCGGACTTCGTGGGCTGGTCGTTGTGGCCTTGGTCGTCGCTTGCACGTTCTTCGGCACCCAGTGGCTTGGGGCAATGATGGGGTTGTCCAAAGACCTGTCGCTGCTCGTAGCCACCGGCTACTCGATCTGTGGTGCGTCGGCGGTCGCGGCCATGGATGGGGTCATCGAAGCCGACGAGGAAGAGACGGCGTATGCCGTTGCCCTCGTCACCCTCTGCGGCTCGCTTTCGATCGGAGTATTGCCGTTGCTCGGCCACCTGATGGGCATCGAAGGCGCAACCTTCGGTACCTGGGTCGGCGCTGCAGTGCACGATGTCGCCCAGGTGGTGGCAACCGCTTCGACCGACGGTCAAGAGGCGCTCGAAGCAGCAACGGTCGTCAAGCTCTCCCGAGTCGTGCTGCTCGCCCCGCTCGTCGCTCTCGTCGCGTTACGTCGTCGCAAGAGCGCGGCCAACGACGGTGTGGTGCTCGAGGCGGGAACGAAGCGTCCACCCCTGGTTCCGCTCTTCGTCGCCGGCTTCCTGGCGGCGATCCTGATTCGCAGTTCCGATGTGCTGTCGGGCGATGTTCTCGGCAACATCAAGGACCTCGAAAAGATCCTCCTGACCCTGGCGCTGGTCGGGCTCGGCATGGGTGTGCGGTTCGATCGCCTTCGCAAGTTGGGTGGTCGCCCGCTCGTTCTCGGGCTCGTGTCGTGGGTCCTCGTTGCCGGCGTCGCCCTTGCGGGTGTGGGCATCATCAACGCCTGACCGCGGCAAGATGGGCTCGTGACCTCCCGCCTCCTCAGCCAACAGATCGATTCGCAAACGATGTCGAGTCACGACCTCGATGAGCTCGACCTGATGATCACCGCAGGCCAGTTGCTCTGGCTCGATGTCGTCAGTACCGATGCCGATGAGCTCGATGAACTAGGTGAACTCTTCGGCTTCGATCCTGGCGCCATCGAAGACATCCTCGATGTGGAGCAACTCCCGAAGTTCGAGGCGTACGACGACCACGTGTTCGTCGTGATCCACGGCCTCACGAGCGATGGTGAGCGAGTCGATACTCGTGAGGTCGATTGCTTCATCGGTGAGAACTTGTTCGTCACCGTCCACGCCGAACCCGTGGTCGGGATCGACTGGCTGTGGGACGCAGTGCAACGCCACGAGCACCTTGCAGGTGAGAGCTCCGACGAACTCTTCGGTCAATTGGCCGAAGTCGTCGGGCGTCGTTACATCGAGATTGCCAACGAGATCGAGTCACGCATCGATCGATTGGCCGAGGCCGCCCTCCGCGCCGATCCATCGGTTCTCCAAGAAGTGCAGACGCTGCGACGTGAGGAAGCAACCGTTCGCAAGATGCTGCGGCCCCAGCTGTTGGTGATTCGCGATCTGCGCAAGCGCAACACGACCGAGATCGGCAAGGAGGCAGCCCGCTTGCTTGGCGATGCGTATGACGTGCACCGCCAAGTCGTGGAGTCACTGTCATCCACACGCGGTCTGCTGAGCGACACACTCGATACCTACCGCGGGGCGTCTGCCGATCAGCAGGCTCGGGCAACGACACTGCTTGCGGTCTATTCGGCGCTCCTGCTGCCGTTGACGCTCATCACCGGCTGGTACGGGATGAACGTGCGCGGTTTGCCGGCAGCCGAACGTCAGCATTCGTGGTGGATCGTGACCCTGGTCATGGTCGCCATTGCTCTCGTCAGTGTGATCGTCTTCGTCCAGATCGGGCTGATTCGATTGCCCGGCAATCGACGAGGCCGTGTCACCGCTGGGCTTGCGGCTGCGGCGAAGTCGCCGGTGAAACCGTTCACGATGTTGCGAAAGCCTGTGGCGTCTGGCAGCAAGACCCTGGTCGCCGGTGCCCGCCGAGCGGCATCTCGGGGCAGTCAGACGAGTCGATCCGGACGCTCGACGACCCATCGTCCGCCTACTGGCTGATGCGGCGACCGCGACCTCCGTCGCGTCAGCGAAGCGTGACCGACCCGGCCGGTGCCAGGGTCACCCAGGTCTCGCCTGGCGTCAGGAGGATCTCGGCTCCGGAGGTATCGGAGAGGATGATACGGTCGCCGGCTGCTGCTCGACTCCAGGTGCCGGTCACCACGACCCCACTGGTGAAGACATCGACCCGACCCTGACCAACGGTGATGGCTTCGGGTGATTCGGAATCGGCGATGCTCACGGCGTACTCGGTGGTCATCACCACGACGTTCTCCGGCGCGATCTGTGCGCCTCCTGGTTCGGTGTGGAGCGCCCCGTCGTGACGTCGGATCCAGCCTCCTCGGTTGCCATCCCAGCGATAGGTGACGGTGGTCCTACCGAACGCGACGTCGACTCCTGACGACGCGCGAGCGGCGTTGGCGGGCGCAAGGTTCGATGCTCGATAGCGGAACAACGGTGCCGGGGTCGACGTCGGGTTCGAGGCGATGGCGTAGAGCCTGCTGGTCGTCGCGAACAGGTTGTGCGGAGCTCGGCGAGCGGATTCCCGGTAGTAGGCGTTGCCGCCAACGAGGGCGTTGACGTTCTGCACCGGCGCCGACTCGAGCAATCTCAGAATCGTGGCGTTGGCACCGGATGCGGCGAGCATCGGCGTGTTGAACTGAGCCAGCACGTCGAAGTCGGTCGTGCGAATCGAACGGACGGGGCCAACAACCGCAGGCACATCGGACTGGAAGATCGCGATCAGTCGCGTGAGATCACCTTCGACCTTCTCCTCGAACACGATGTCGGCTTGGTTCAGGCCCACCTGCGGTCGGGCAAGTGGCACGTTGTCGATCTTGACGGCAAGGGCGGTTCGGTTGGCGGCGTCTCGTGTCGCTTCACCGGTGAGCGGGTTGCGCTCGACCAGGATCGAGGCGAGCCGGTTTTCGTATTCACCGGATGCGAGGAAACCGGCGATCACGTCGGAGTAACGCGTGCCACTGTTGATCAGCCCGGCCCAATAGGCGAGCCCGGCCGGCTCGGGTGTGCGGTCGAGCATGCCGATGTAGAGCATGGTGGCTCGCACGTCGCCGTAGGTGGCGGTTCGATTTTCGGCCGATTCGGAGAAGTTCGTCATGACCTGACCGCGGTCGAGGCCACGAGCCATCTGTTGCAGCCAGTACCCGCGGCCACCCTCGTCGGATGCCCGGCTGAGAACGTTTCGGTACACCAGGTCGATGAATTCTGCGTCGTTCAACGCTCCATAGGTGTTGCTGAACTCGGTCGATCCGGCAAAATTCTGCGAGATCGAGGCGATGTCTTGGCCGGCGCGAATGCGCCCGGTCCAGAATTCGAGGCCGCCGATGTCAGGCGAGCGGAGGAAGTAGGCGACGTAGAGCCGGACGAGGGGAGCGATCACGGCCTCGAACTCGGGTTGCTCGGCCATCGACTGGATGAGCGTTGCCGGGTGCACGCCGCTGTCGAGCTGGTGATTCCAAAAGGCCAGGCCGCCCGCGTCGGGGGAGCGGCCGAGGAAGTCGAGGTATTGCTGGGTGATCAGGTCGCGCCCAGCTGGTGGTGCCGGCGCTTGCGCCGCCCCCACCGGTGTTGCGCCGATCGACACGGCACCCGCCAACAGGCTCACCGAGAGAGAAACCAAGAGCACGACAGACCGTGTGGCAGTTCGTTGGGCGCCCATGGCTGTTGACCATAGCGAAACCTGGGCTCAGCGGCGGAGGGAGCGAGACGTCGACGGTCGCCCAGGCTCGCACCGAGGCGCTCGGGTCGAGCGGGTTGATGAACACGAACGTGCGAAAACAGTCGTTTCTGTTCATCGACCTCCGTTGAACGAGGAGGAGCAGCCGGCGGCCCGTCCTCGCAAAAGCTGTGTCCCGAAGCAGCTGCTTGCGTTCACCAGTGGTGACGGGAGGGCGGTGTCAGTGGCGGTCGCTACGGTCTCGGCATGCGATATGACGAGGCGTGGAACGCTGTCGTCGGGCTCGCGGCTTCTCGACACGGCGCATTCCACGCAGTTGAAGCCGCCGAATGTGGGGTCAACCAGGTGCGGCTCCGCCGTGGCGTGGAAACTGGTGAGCTGGTGCGTCCGCACCAGCGCGTCTTCGTGCTGGCATCGGCGCCGCGCAGTCAACTCCAAGCGCTCCATGTTGCGACACTGTCGACGAGGTTGTCCGGAAAGGCCAGCTCAGCGTCTGGCGGGTCAGCGTCTGGCGGGTCAGCGTCTGGCGGGTCGTCATTGGGCAGCTCGGCATCTGGCGTCCTCGCAGCGGGCGGGTCGGTAACGACCGGCGTGGTGTCGGGCGGTGTCATCAGTCATGCCAGTGCTGCGGCGGTGCACGGCTTGGTCGACGCCCATCCACAACAGATCTCGTTGTGGGTTCCTTCGAATGCCAGGCGGCGCGGCTCGGGCTACGCGCTGCATCGAAACGGACCGATCGAACCGGCGCGTGACCTGACCACCGTTGATGGTCTGCCCGTGGTGAACCGGGCGGCGAGCCTGTGCCAATTGGGGAGCACCAACCCGGCACTCGTCGATCGGGCGCTCGATACGTTTTCGCGGACATCGTCGATGGCCTGGCTCCATCAGACAGCAGACCGGTGGCGGTTGTACGACCCACGAACGGTGGCGGCTCTCGACCGGGTTCTTGCCGACCCGCGTCGCTATCAGGGAGTCACCGACTCCTGGTTCGAACGGGTTGTTGCCGGTCTCCTGCTTCGCCGGAATCTTCCACCAATCGAAACTCAATACGAGGTCGTGATCAACGGCCGGGTCTATCGGATCGATATCGCGATACCCGAGGTCCTGGTCGGCGTCGAGGCCCACTCTCGAGAGTTCCATTGGGGCCCTGACTCCGAAGCGGCCGACAACAACCGTGACCTCGAGTTCACCTCCATTGGATGGCAGCTCCTCTACATGACGTGGTGGCAGTCGAAGCATCCCGACCAATTCGTCGACCACATCGTGGCAACGGTCCAGACCCGGCTGCGGCAAGGAATCACCGCCAGCTGAGGAATGGACGCCTCGGAACGCCCGCCTCGGGGCGGTGGCCGAGGCTGAGGTCGATGAACGCAAACGTGCGAAAACAGTCGTTTCCGTTCATTGATCTCGCTCGATCGGACGACGCGGACGTGGTCGCCAGGGAGAGGACTATCGACGCAGCGAGCGGAGGTCGCCGATGATGCGAGGAAGGGCGTCGAGGGCGGCATCGATGTCGGCATCGGTACTGGCCCAGCCAACCGACAATCGCAGCGAGCGGTGCGCATCGACGCCCATGGCTTCGAGCACCGGCGATGGCTCGAGGCCCTCGGAAGCGCAAGCCGACCCCGAGTGGGCGGCAATGCCGGCGCGATCGAGTCCGAGGATGATCGCCTGGGGCTCGATGTCGGCGATCCCAACGCACACGAGATGGGGAAGCCGCTGCTCGGGGTGTCCGTAGGGTTCGATCTCGTCGATGGCGGCGAGGCCTGCTCGGAGCCGATCGGTCAACCGGGCGGACTCGACCGCTTCGGCATCGAGCGTCTCGCTGAGTTCGGCTGCCGCTGCACCGAGGGCGACCGCCGCCGGCATGTTTTCGAGCCCGGCTCGGCGCGCCCGTTCCTGTTCGCCGCCGACCAGCAACGGTGGTACTCGCACGCCACGTCGCACCATCAGCGCCCCGGTCCCTGGCGGTCCGCCGAGTTTGTGTCCTGACAGAACAACGAACTCGACGTCGAGGGAGCGAACGTCGATGGTGAGGCGGCCTGCTGCTTGCGCGGCATCGATCAGGGTGCGCACGCCGCGGGCTTTGGCTCGTGCGATCACCTCGGCCACCGGTTGGACCGTGCCGACCTCATGATTGGCGAGTTGGCAGCAGACGAGCGACACGGTGCGCCCGGCCCGTTGCTCGTCGTCGATGGCGTCGGCCACGGCGTCAGGGTCGACGAGCCCCGTGCGATCGACTGGCACCAAGCGCAAGCGCCCGGTTCGTTCGGCCGCCGTGCGAACGGCGGAATGTTCGACCGCAGTAGCGACGATGGTGCCGGGGGTGGCATCGAAACTGCCCCAGATGGTGCTCACGAGCGCCTCGGTCGCCGACGCCGTGAAGATCACCTCGCTCGCTCGCGCACCCACGAGCGAGGCCACTGACTCCCGTGCGAGTTCGAGTGCCTGCCGGGCCGTCATTCCCTCTTCATGGATCCGACCGGGATCAGCGGCGGGAAGGTCGAGGGCCTGGGTGAACGCGGCACGGGCGATCGGCCGGAGGGGCGCCGTCGAGGCGTAGTCGAGGTAGTGCCGAGTCATGGCGTTCAGCGCTGGCTCGGGCTTCGCGGCTCGGTCACGTGGGTCGCGCTTCGCGGCTCGGTCACATCGGTGATGCACGCGTCATCGCCCCGAGCAACCGAACCCATCAGGGCGACCTCGGTCTCGCCATAGAGCGAGCCCAGCAGTCCCTTCACCATGCCGCGATCGACGGCGCAGATCACGGGATGCTCGATGGCTACGTCGCCAAACGGGCAGTGACCGGAAACGATGCGGAGTTCCTCGCCGTGTCGTTCGGCGTGGGCAGAGAACCCGTGAGCCGAGAGCGCATCGGCAACCGCGTGGAGAGCGGAGCGAAACGATCGCTGCCCGGCCTGGGCATCTGGCCCCTTGAGCGTGTTTGCCATCTGCTTGCCGAATTCCAGACCGACCTCTTCGGCCAGGGACGCAGCCTCGCCCTCGGGTAGGCGAGAGAGGGCTTTGCCGAGAAGGGTGACGAGGATGTCGTCGTGGCCGACGTCGAACTCGAGGTGGAGTTCGGGCTCGGTGGCCCGGTAGACCTTGGCTGGTCGACCGGCCCGAGCCGTTGCGCGCTGGGTGACTTCGAGGTAAGCGCCGTTGACGAGCTTGTCGAGGTGGTGGCGAGCGACGTTGGAGTGAAGGCCGGTGTGCTCGGCAACCTCGGCCGCGGTGAGTCCCGCGGGATGCTCGTGGAGAAGGAGGTAGATGCCGCGCCGGGTGGGATCGCCGAACGCCGAGGTGATGGCGTTCACCAAATTGGCGAACTCGGTCGGCTTCAACGAGCGGGTTGGGTTGAGGGCGCGGCCTGACACCTCGCTAGCCTACAAAATGAATTCTTCCTATGTGGGTAGGAGAAATCCTGGCCACACAATCGAGACGAAAATCGTCGAGACGAAATCGTCGTTGCCGCTTGGCACCGACCATCGAGGCCTTCCACTTGCCGGAGGGCCGCCACCCCGAGGAGCACCTGTGAGCCTGAGTCAAGAGATGGTGATCGACGCACTGCGTCCGGTCCAAGATCCGGAACTGCATCGATCGATCGTCGATCTCGGCATGGTCCGCCGGGTCGATATCGCCCTCCCGCTCGTCACCGTCGCCATCGACCTCACGATCGCTGGCTGCCCGCTTCGGGCCGAGATCGACCGCCGAGTCACCGAGGCAGTCACCGCACTCGATGGTGCCGAGTCGGTCAACATCGAGTTTGGCGTGATGACCGATGAGCAGCGCAAGGCCGTGCGGGTGGCGCTCAACGGCGACCCCGGCGCAACGGCTGGGTCCCAGCAGGCTCATGGTCATGCCGAGGGACGGGTGATTCCTTTCGCCAGTCCCGACAATCGCACTCGAGTGCTGCTGATCGCCTCGGGCAAGGGCGGCGTCGGTAAGAGCTCGGTCACCACCAACCTTGGCGTCGCGCTCGCAGCCATCGGCAAGAAGGTTGCCATTGTCGATGCCGACGTCTGGGGGTTCTCGATCCCGCGCATGTTGGGGGTGGATCGCGACCCCACCATCATCGACGAGATGATCGTGCCGCCGGTTGCTCACGGGGTCAGCTGCATTTCGATGGGCTTCTTCGTCGAGGAGAACCAGCCGGTCATCTGGCGAGGTCCGATGCTGCACAAGGCGCTCGAGCAGTTCCTCACCGACGTGTTCTGGGACGAGCCCGACTACCTCCTCGTCGATCTGCCGCCCGGCACGGGCGACATCTCGCTGTCGATCTCACAATTCCTGCCCCGAGCCGAGCTGATCGTGGTCACCACCCCACAGCCGGCAGCGCAGAAGGTCGCCCAGCGTGCCGCCTACATGGCGCACAAGGTCAACATCACCGTTGCTGGGGTGATCGAGAACATGAGCTGGTTCACCGGCGACGATGGCAAGCGCTACGAGATCTTCGGATCGGGCGGTGGCCAGGAGCTTGCCGAACAGCTCGACGTGCCGTTGCTCGGCAACATTCCCCTGGTTCCGGAGTTGCGAGAAGGCGGCGACGATGGTCACCCGATTGCCGCAAAGCCCGAGACCGAAGCCGGCGCCATGTTCCTCGCTCTGGCCGAGCGGCTCGATACCGAGCTGGCACCGAAGCGTCGGTACCGTAGCGAGCTGCGGGTCATCTGACCGGATAGGTTCGCTCACGAAAAGCAGTGGCAGGTTCAGTACGTCAGTACGTCTGCATCAGTGAAGTCTTTGGAGGCTTGGTCATGGACATCCGCATCGGTATCGCCCAGAGTGCGTCGATCATCGAACTCGAGATGAGTGTCGACACCGATCGTGTCGCATTGAAGGCCGAGATCGACTCGTCGCTGGCGAAAGAAGACGGCGTGCTCTGGCTCACCGACAAGCGCGGCAAAGACGTCGCCGTGCCGGTTGGCCGAGTGGCGTTCGTCGAGATCAGTAAGGACGACGCTGAGCGCCGTATCGGCTTCGGGGCCTGACATCGTTCGACCGCTTCTGATCGTCGCCGGAAAGGGCGGGGTCGGCCGGTCGACGGTCAGTGCCGCGCTCGCTCGGCGGTTCGACGAGGCGACCTCAGCGAAGGTGCTGGCTGTCGATGCCATCGCCGATGGTGGGCTCGCTGCGGCGCTTGGTATGGAAGCGAGCCGCTCCGGCGGGGGGAGCGGGGCGACGCGACCGCTTGCTGATTCGGGAATCGAGGTGCTCGAACTCGACACCGAAGCGTCGCTCGACGAGTACCTGAAGATCTATACCAAGCTGCCGATTCCGCCGAGCAGGCTGGGACCGATCGCCAAGATCTTCGACTACGTGGCGACCGCAGCCCCGGGTGTTCGCGAGATCCTCACGATCGGCAAGATCGCGTTCGAAGTCCGAGAGGCCACGTGGGACGTGGTCGTCGTGGATGCTCCGGCCACCGGCCATGTCGTTGAGCTGTTGGATGCTCCGGCGAATCTCTCACGCTTGATCAGCGTTGGTCCCCTCGCGGAGCAGACCCGTTGGATCGAGGCGATTCTTGCCGATCCGCAACAGACCGGTGTGCTGCTCGTCACCACCACCGAGGAGTTGCCCGTCACCGAATTGCTCGAGTTGCACGAGCGCCTGGTCACCACGACGGCGGTCAACGTCATTGGCATCATTGCCAACCGAGTCCCGCCGCTTCTGGGCGCCAAAGCGATTGCCGAGGCCGAAGCGCTCACTGGGCCCCTCGCCCTTGCCGGACAAGTCGTTGCCGAGCGATCCAACGAAGCCCGGGAAGGTTTGGCCCGATTGGCAACGCTCGGCTTGCCGATCGTTCGTGTGCCAGAGAGCGAGCAGCCAGTCGCAGCGATGTCGAAGGCCTTCGCCAAGGCATTCGGTGGTTCACCGGCAGCGTCGGCTTCCAAGCCTGCGAGCACGAGGAGCGCGCCATGACTTCCACACCAGCGGTTCCCGCACCGGCGATCCATCCGCCGGCAAGCGGCATCTTCTGTAACCGCACACTGAACCTTCGCTCGGTGAAGGTCATCGGCTACGACATGGACTACACACTGGTCCACTACCGAGTCGAGGAATGGGAACGCAGCGCATTCGAGCATGCCCGCTCTCGCCTCTCGGCGCTGGGTTGGCCGGTCGATCACCTCGAGTTCGAACCCGAGCGCTTCACGCTCGGTCTGGTCTTCGACCTGGCGACTGGCAATCTGGTCAAGGCCACCCGCTTCGGCTACGTGGTGCGAAGCCTTCATGGCACGAAGCTGCTGGGTTTCGACGAGCAGCGAGAGGCCTATGCCGAAACGGTGGTCGAGCTGTCATCGGAGCGATTCGAGTTCATGAACACGCTCTTCGAGCTGAGCCGTGCTGCGCTCTGGACCCAGCTCGTCGACCAACACGATGCCGGACAGCTGCCCGGCGTCATGAGCTATCACGATCTGTACTGGAAGATCGACGATGCCCTCGGTCGGGCCCATGCCGAAGGGATGCTCAAGGCCGAGATCCTCGCCGATCCCGAGCGGTTCATCGATCCGAATCCCGACATCGTGCCAACGCTCGTCGACCAGCGCCTCGCCGGCAAGAAGATCGTGCTCATCACGAACTCCGACTGGGCATACACCCGGGCAACGATGGCGAGAGCGGTCGACCCGTACTGCGCCGCTGGTACCACCTGGCGAGATCTCTTCGATCTCGTGATCGTTTCGGCCGCCAAACCCAGGTTCTTTGCCGATCGAGACCCGATCTACCGGGTCGTCGACGAGGAGCGATCGCTACTCCAACCGCATTTCGGCCCGTTGGTCAAAGGCGAGGTCTATTTCGGTGGCCACGCTCGACTGGTCGAGGAATGGTCGGGGCTCTCGGCCGCCCAGATGCTCTACGTCGGCGATCACCTCTTTGGTGACGTGCACGTCACCAAAGACATTCTTCGGTGGCGTACTGCGCTGATCTCGCGGGAACTCGAAGCCGAGGTCGATGATGCGATCACCTTCGCTCCAAAGGAGCGACAACTGATCGAGCTGATGAGCCAAAAGGTCTCAGTCGAACATCGCCAGGCTGCGCTTCGCATGGAACGGCGGCGGGCGATGGCCAACGCTGAGTCGATCGTCGACATCGAGCGCTCGCTTGCCGTTGCGGGATCCGACGCCTCCAGAATCGACCGCGAGGTTGCGCCGCTGGCGCAGGCCGCCAGCCAGCTCGGCAACCCCAACTGGGGGCCGCTCATGCGCGCCGGGAACGACAAGAGCCTGTTCGCTCGCCAGGTCGAGCGCTACGCCGACGTGTATCTGTCACGGGTGTCGAACTTCCTCCACGCGACGCCGTTCGCCTATCTCCGTGCCGCTCGCGGCTCGCTTCCACACGATGCCAGCCCCCTCTTCCACGATGCACACGGTGTCGAAGACCCCGGCGGTGTCGACGATCTCGGACTCGACGGGTGAGCGTCGACCAATCATCGACGCTCGACTCCCTCTTGGCCACCGCCAGGGTGTTGATCGTCGTCGGCCCCGGAGGCGTTGGCAAGACCACACTCGCTGCGGCAATGGCGGCCCGAGCGGCGATCGAACACGGTCGGCGATCGCTCGTTGTCACGGTCGACCCGGCCCGTCGACTCGCCGACGCACTCGGCGTCAGCGCGGTTGCCGAGGAACCAATGCGAGTAGCCACCGACACCGCTGATGCAAGCGGAAACGGCGGTACCGCGACCAGTATCGGTACAGCCAACCCCAGTGGTGCGATGTGGGCGGTCATGGTCGACATGGAGCAGAGCTGGGACCGCTTGGTCCGACGCCACGCACCCGATGCCGCCACACGCGACGGTCTGCTCGAAAACGAGTTGTACCAAACCCTCACCACTCGCTTTGTTCAGAGTCACGACTACATCGCTCTCGATCGACTGGTTGATCTCTCCGACCAAGACGACTACGACCTGGTCGTGATCGACACGCCGCCCTCGGTCCATGCACTCGATGTGCTCGACGCGCCAGATCGGATGCTCGACTTCTTCGGTAGTCGGCTCCTCACATGGCTGACCGCTCCGTACCGGACTCGCATGGTGCGGTTGGCAGCCAAACCGTTTCTCGCTGTTGCCGAACGCTTGCTCGGTGGGCCGTTCCTGGCTCAGATCGCCGAGTTCTTCTGGCTGTTCTCCAGCCTCCAGCCCGGTTTCGCCCGTCGGGCACGAGCGGTGAAGCAACGGCTCAGCGACCCCGACACCTGCTATGTCGTCGTGCAGACACCCGAGGCCGTGCCCCGCGCCCGCAGCGCCGAACTCGCAGCCGAGCTCCGTCGCCGTGGACACCCGCCTGCCATCACGTTGGTGAATCGAGCGCTCGACCCATCGATCGTCGAACTCGATGATGCTGCGATCGATGCACTAGCGAGTCGTGCGCTGCGCGAAGCCATCAAGGAACTTCGGGCGAGTGCTGAGGCCGATGCGATGGCGCCAACCACACTCGGGCCAACGCATCAGGTGTTGTGGACAGCCGGCACACTGGTGAGCGCTGCCGACCTCTCAGCCCTGCTCGACTCCTGAGAAGCGCCGGCGCTGCTGTGGCGGTAGGGCGCGCGCCTCACTCGGCCGGCCCCGCCAGTTGATCGTCGGCATCGAGGATCGAGACCTCGATCAGCATCGAGACGAACGAATCGCGAAACGCACCGAAGCTCTTGTTGGTTGGGTCGGGGCTGCCGGCCATGAGCAGCGGTCGCCGCAGGAGGCCGACCAGTGTCGTCACGGTTGCGGCTTGGTGGAACTGGTTTTCGGGGATCGACGGCCACAGCACGGTGTCGGCATCGATGTTGGCGATCTCGGAATCGATCAGGCCGCGGATGGTCTCGCCGCTGACCAAGGCGTCGGTTGCGCCGTCCGGGCCGAGTTCGTCGATCTGGGCTCGAGCGAGTGTGTCGCTGACGAGCTCACCAGCGGTTGCCGGCCACGCGAGCACGAGACGGGCAACGAGCTCAGGCCGCTCGACCGCGAGTCGCAACGCCGCTGAGCAGCCGTTGGAGGCAGCGACGATGGCGGCTTGCTCCCATCCATTGGCCTCGATGATCTCGGCGAGCGCACTGGCTTCATCGCTCCAGGACGCCGGAGCATCGGGCCGATCCTGCGCTGCGTAGGTGACGATGTGGTTGTCGAGCGCCGGTGTCACCCCTGAGGCAGTCCAAAACTCCACGGCGGTCATGTCGTCATAGAGGCCGCCGTGCACGAGTAGCAACGGAAGGCGTTTGATCGGCAGCAGGTCGCTCACTTCGGCGACGGTACTCTCAACAGCGTGGCCAGCCTCAGTGATCTTGCCCGGCAACATACGACGCTCGGTCCTGATGAGCGAACACACCTGCGCCGGTTGGTGGCGTCGTGGGGGTTGCTTGCCGATCTGAGTTTTGCCGACCTCCTCCTCTTCGGCGTTGCCGAAGGATCCGAGGAGCGGTTCGTGATCCTCGGACAGATCCGGCCGACCACCGCCCAAACCCTCTACCGCGACGACCTGGTTGGTCGCTTCATCTCGGCTGAGCATCGACCACTGGTGGCCGCAGCGTTGGCGGGGGGAAAGCGAGTCGACGATGAAATCGACTTGCCGCTCGCTGGTCGACGTGCGGCGGTGCAGGCC
>JBBQUN010000002.1:0-61178 GCA_038212405.1 Acidimicrobiales bacterium
AGCGTCGACAACCCGCCCGCTTCGCCAACATCTACTTCGACGCGCCCCGACCACCGGTCCAGGCCGTCCTCTGGCCCCCAGGCATCGAACACCACTGCATGCAACGACCTTCAGAAGCCGATCGGTGGATCGAGGCTAAGGTGGAACCATGCGTGGCCTGGAATCGAAGTCAGATGAAGTGTCGAAGCGAACCTACCAGTCGCCGAAGCTGGAAGTCCTTGGCTCGGTCTCTGCGTTGACCGCGAGCGGTTCGGCCAACCAAATGGAGAATGACATGTCAAATCCGCCGCGGGTTGGGCCTACCTTCAACATGGCCTAGCGGCAGGCCCGGTTCCGACCTTCCGGTGGTGGTCTTCCGAAATCCGGTGCGTGATTGGTTATCAACATGTTGGGCAACTTGAGTGTGCACGGAGCTGCAGTTGTCGTTAGCCGAAGGGCTTTGGTCTTTCTCGCCCCTTCCGGATGGGGAAAGTCGACCATTGCGGCTGCATTTCATCGTCGCGGGTTCGAGATTCTGACTGACGATCGGTTGCGGCTCGAGGTCACGGCCGAAGGTCAACTTGTGGCAACCCCGATCGATCGCTGCCTGAGGTTGTGGCCCGAAACCGCTTCGCAACTCATGCCGGGCGGGGCCTTCGCTGCAGTCACGGGCGAGAAGCATCGGTTGGAACTGGACATTGCAGGCAACCGATCGGCTGGGCAGTCGGTGGCCGCAATCTTCACGTTGGGGAGCCCATGCTCGACTGTTTCATGCGAGTTCCGGCCGCTCTCGGCGTCGGTAGCGGTGGCGACGCTTGTCGCGAACTGTTTCCGGCCCGATCCATACGACGCTGACACCGTTCAGCAAATCTTCCAAGCTTGCGTCGAGGTTGTGAACGTCGTGCCCGTCATCGAGCTCGACTACAAACGTGATCTGGCGTCGCTCGATCATGTGCATGGACGCGTGCTCGAATACGTCGATGCGCTGCTGGGGGCAACTCCCTGAAAGATCAGGAATGAGAAGACCCGTCAATTTCGAGCAAGCCATGCCCCATTAAGCTGCCGGCCAGTTCCAGAACATCTGAGTGGATCTGGTCGAGGGGGGCATCGAACTCGGCCTCGACGGCGGCGACGGCGGCGTCGACGGTGCCACCCTCCTGCCACACGCCGAACGCACACGCGGCAACAGGGTTGAGGCCGATGTAGGACTCCGACGCCATGTCGAGCAGCACGGTCTCGTCGGCCACGCGTCGGGCCGTCACCGAGTCTGGAATCCGAAATCGGGTTGTGCCGTCCACGTTCCACCTTCGATCGACGAGTGCGCCGAGGGTAGTGTGCCACCGATGAGCCAGAGCGAGTTGACCGAGCACGCCTCGTACGTGGCCGACGAAGTGAAGGTCGAGGCCTACCGCCGAGCTCTCACCAACCTGGTGAAGCCGGGTGACGTCGTGATCGACCTCGGGTGCGGCAGCGGACTGCTCGGACTCCTTGCGCTCGAAGCTGGGGCCGGGTGCGTCATCGCCGTCGACTCCGGACCGATCCTCGAGGTGGCCCGAGACACCTTCGCCGCCAACGGCGTGATCGATCGAGTGCGCTTCCACCGAGGCGACTCGTCCACACTCGGGCTGAGCGAACCGGCCGACGTGGTGGTGTGTGATCAGATCGGTGGGTTCGCCCACGAAGTCGGCCTCACCAAGGTCGTCCGTGATCTGTTCGATCGTGGGGTCGCGAAGCCCGACGCCATCGTCGTGCCCGGCGGCTTCGAACTGTTCGTTGCCCCGGTGGCGCTGACAGCGGGCGATCCTCTCACGCCGTGGTCCGACAACTCGACCGGTTTCGACTTCTCGCCCTTCGGTCGTTCCGCCGCGAACACACCGTTCCGGCTGACGGTCGATGCCTCGTCATTGCTCGGACCCGGGGTGATGGCCTGGGAACTCGACGCAACCGACACGTCGGCGATCTCGTTCGAGCTCGACCTCCCGATTGCCCGCGGCGGCAGATTCACGGGCCTCGTCGGCTACATGCGGGCCCACCTCGACCGGCACAACGGTGTCGTGCTGACCAACGACCCGAACGACCCCGGGCGATTCCGGAGATGGCACCTCTACCACCCCCTGGCGACACCCATCGACGTCGCAGCGGGGGAGCGGGTGCACGCTTCGTTCGTCATCAACCAGCTCGGTCAGATCACCAAGTGGACCGTCGAAGTCGCCGATCACCGGCAGTCGATGTCCTCGTTCATCGGCGACTTCATCGATCCACTCGTCATGTTCGACCCACCGGCGGAGCGGCTGCTCACACTCAACCGGCCGGGTTTGGCCCGCCGCACCGCTCTCGATGCAATCGGCGATGGTGTGCTGTTCCCCGAGCTCGTCGAGCGGTTGGCCGTCGAGTTCCCCGATCAGTTCCCTACGCCCGACGAAGCCCGGAGGTTCGTTCGCGATCTGATCGGGCGCTACTGCGAACCCGGTCAGGACGCAGTGTCGAGCCCGGATGGTCGCAAGGGGAGCAGCGGGTGATCGAAGGGTGGATGCACGGCGGCAACGTCGATCGGCTCACCGATCGGAACGCCATCCAGCTCGACCCAGGCATGGGCCCGCCCGCCCGAACCAAACCCCGATCCGGCCCCGAGCCACAGTCGAGGTGATCGGCCCGACGAGGCCAGCATCAGCCACACGAATTGGGAACGGGCGAGGCACGACGAATCGTGCCGCCCGATCAGATGCCCTGCCCGCTTGGCCGCTCGAGCGACCGCCTCGGCATCCGGGCGCAGGCGGCCCCGAGTGAGATCGATCGCGGCGAGGGTCGACACCGCCGTCGTCGTCCGGCGCAGTGACCAGCGATTGGCGAGATGCAGAACCGGCACGATCACGACCGCCAGCGTCGTCAGCACGATGTCCGACACGAGACTCGAGCGTTCGAAGGTCGAAGGACGCCGCATCGGTTCAGTGTGGTTCCCCGGCGATCGGTCTGCACCTTCGTCGAGAGCGCAGCGGTCGAATGACCCACGTCGTTGTGACTGGGCCGGCGGTGCACCATCATGACGGCATGAGGCGTGTCCTGGTCACCGCATTCCAGGTCACGTTTGCTTCCGCTCGCCGGCTGGTCGTCGTCTCCTTTGCGCTCGAAGTCGTCTCGGCGCTGGCGCTCGCCGTCCAGCTGTACCTGTTGTCGGTGTTGCTGCGCCGGGTGCTCGACACGGCGACTCCGTTCGATCGACTCGGTCTCGTGGTCTGGCCACTCTTGGGGGTCGTCGCCACGTTCCTCCTGAGCCGGGTGGCATCGGCCATCGTGCGGGAACTGCGGTGGACGATTTCCGAAACGGTCGCCGCCGACATCGAACGGGGTGTCATCGCCAGAGCGGCCGCCGCACCGCTGATCGAGTTCGACGACCCCGAGTTCCACAACCGCATCGAACGATGCCGCAACGATGCCGCAGACCAGGTGTGGATGGTCGTCTCGGGCTTCGTTGGGCTCACCCGAGGGCTGCTGTCGTCGATTGCGGTCGCCGTCGTGATGGCGAGCATCGCCATCGAGCTCCTTTTCATCGGTGCGCTGGCGTTGGTTCCGACCGCGCTCACGCTGTCGCTGGTCTCTCGTCGACGCTACGCCCTCTACACCGATCTGACGGAGAACCAGCGGGAGCGCGGCTACCTGGTCGATCTCCTCACACAGCGTGCCGGCGCCAAGGAAGCCCGCATCTACCGGACGGCGTGGTCGCTTCGACCGCGATACGACGCGCTGGTCACGAGCCGCATCGCGCAGCTCCGAGCCGACACACGCCGCCGGGTCGTGCTCATCGCCGCAGGCGACGTGATGGCCGTCGTCATTCTCACGGTCGCCTTGCTGGTCGCCCTCGGCTTCGTAGCCGACGGTCGCATCAGCACCAGTGACGGTGGTGTCGCCGTGGCTGCGCTGTTCCAGCTCGTCGGATTGCTCACCGCAGCGGGTTCGGGCGCCGCGTCACTGAGGGGATCCTCCTTCCACGTCGCCGACTACCAGGCCTTCATCGACGGCGCCCCACCTGCCCCCGAGCTGGAAAGGGGCGGCACATTCGAGACGCTCGAGTTCCGAGACGTGTCGTTCACCTACCCCGGTCGTGATCGGTCGGTCTTCCCGCCGCTGTCCTTCACACTGCGCCGGGGTGACCTGCTCCTCGTCCGCGGGCCCAACGGGTCTGGCAAGAGCACCCTCGTTGCCATGCTGTGTGGGCTGCTCGAACCGAGCGAGGGCATGATCGTGCTCGACGGTGAACCTGTCGACGACCCCACCGAACTCGCACGACGGTGTTCATTGCTGTTTCAGGACTTCATCCGTTTCGAACTCGAGCTCGGGCACGGCATCGGCATCGAAGACCAGCAACCGGACCCGGCGCGACTGGCGTCCGCGCTCGAACGATCAAGAAGCGAAACGATCGTCGACGCCTTTCCCGACGGCGTCCATCAGCGCCTCGGTCGCACCTTCGCCAGCGGCCAGGAGCTCTCGGGTGGGCAGTGGCAGCGGCTCGCGCTGGCCCGAGCCCTCTACCATCCGACCACCCCGGTGCTCGTTCTCGACGAGCCGACATCCATGCAGGACCGTGACAACACCGAGGTCATCCACGGCCTGATTCGCCGATTGAGCGGGGAACGGACGGTCGTTCTCGTCTCGCATCGAGACGTTGGCGAACTCCAAGCCGATCTCACCATCGAACTCGGTGTCGACGGTACCCGGGCTCGAATGATCGAGAACGATCGGGGCGGGACGGCATGAGCCCGGTCACCGTTCCGACGCCATGAGCCGATGATCGCTCAGCCGTTCCTGCTCATCGTCCTCGTTGTGATCGGTATCGCGGCCGGATGGCTCGACACCCGTCGTGCGCCGACCCGAGGGTTCACGGGCCTGATCACCGCGGTTGCATTCGGGCTCGGATTCGTGCTCACCCGAAAGGCATTCCGTCTGTCGTTGATCGGGTTCCCCGTCATCGGTCTCGGTGCGTCGATGGTGGGCGGTCGGTGGCGGTGGGGCGGAATCCTCACGGCCGTCGCAGGTGTCGGCGTGGTGACTTTCGTGTTGGGGAACGAAGTGTCGCCCGCGGTGACCGTCCCCGGCTTCGCCGTCCTCCTCATCGTGGGCTCGGGTAGTCGGGCGGAGACCGGCCGCGCCCTTGGCCCGCTCGTCGCTTTCTCCCTGATTTGCAGCCAGCTCGGTCTCTATGTCGCCGTTCCCGACACCGAGGCCGCGGTTGCCTCGGGTGGTGTGGCCATCGGCCTTGCCATTGCCGCAGTGCTCTTCAAGAGCGAGTCGCCCACCATCACTGCGGTCTCGGTGATCATGCTGACGGCAATGCTCGGCTCGGCACGATCCACCGAGACGCTTCTCGGGACGTCGCCAGTATTGGGGGTCTTCGCGGTGCTTGCGATGCCTTCGATCGGCGTACGGCTCGAAGCACGCTTGGTGGCGGACCGACGCAAGCAGATGGTTGCGGCCATCGTCCATCTCGCCGCTTGCTCGCTGCCCCGGTGGCTCATCGTTGGTCACGTCTGACGGCTCATTCGTTGGAGACCACCGCACCGAGATCGACGAGGTCGGCCATCACCTGTTCCATGTCGCTTCGGACAACATCGAGCGTGACATCAAAGATCTCGACCAGTTCCTCCGCCAATTGCTCGACCGACACCGGTCGCTCGAGAGACGACCACACGATCGCCATCGGCGCTCCGAAGTGATTGACCTGGTCTTGCCCCGGTGGAATGAGAGCGACACCCTCGAGGACACGACGCCACAACACGTCGACCCGTCGTTGATACAACGGCGGTGCGTCTCGCTCAGTCATCGAGCTGACCCCGTAGCTGCCTGACAGCTCGGCGAAGGTGACCTCGCTCGGTCCAACCTCGACTCTCGAGGTACTCCGGGCTGGGCCTGACGAGGGCATGAAGGTACCGAGCCCGAGTCCGGACGCCGGGAATCACTGCCAGGGACGCGAACTGCGGCCAGTAGCCGCGTCCCTGGGTCGTGTAGCTACGAAGGAAGAGGACTTGGCGCCACGGCACCGACACGTCTGCGAGCCGTCGGATCGGATGATCGTCGGCCAGATCGAACGCCGCGATCGTTTCGACGGCGGCACGCCGGATCACGGCCTGGGCCTGCCAACGCCCACCCATCTCGATCAGGTCGTCCAGATGTTCGGGCCACCGTTCGACCAACAGCATCAAATCGCGCAACGAACCGAGCCGTGGCGGATGGTTGCCGAGCGCCGCATCGAAGCATCCATGGATCAGCAGCCCCGTCGGGGTCAGCGTCGGGAGGGCTGTCCCGCCAATCGAGAAAATGTCAGATCCCAGGAAGAGTTCCTCGGGATCCATCGTCAGACCAAAGGGGCCCCGAGCGAACGTTCGGTGCACATCGACCTCGAGATCATCGACGCGGATCGTCACGTCTTTCGCGAACTCGAGATCGAAGCCAGTACGAACCTGGGCCTCTGGGCGAACACCGTCGAGATCGGACAGCAGGACCCGGATCGCTTCGTCGAGGTCATCGGATCGGATGAGGATGTCGAGATCGACGAAGATCCGGTGTGATGGCTCCCCATACAGAAAATGGGCGAGTGCCACACCTTTCAGCATTCGGAAAGGAATGCTTGCCGAACCGAGCGCAGCAGCAACACGAAGGGTGGTCCGCTCCAGACGGAGCGAATGCGAGAGCCAGATGAGCAGCCGGTCGGACAAGCGGTCCATCAGGTCGTCGTCGAGTTCCCATTCCCCCCGCTCGATCGCGTCGCCGAGCGCGCCAAGGGTGCGGCTCCGTTCACACCGGTCGAGCAATTCGTCGAACTCGGCTGCGGTGAACTTCGCCGGTGGCTCGGGTACACCGCCTTGCAGTGGCATGGCGGCGATTGCGAGGAGCAGGCGATCGAGATCAGACCGCGCTGCGGGCGATCGTGTTCCTCGGATGGTCGAGGCGCCCATCCGGTCGATCATACTCGTGTCAATTGGGACCACTCCTCAGACTCGCCTCGGACCAGCGAGTCCTGCCACCGACATCACAACGGCTCAGAAGAGTTCGAGCGATCCGAGGCTGAGCGCCAGGTTGTCCAAGCTGGGCGTGTTCGCATTGGCGAGTGTCCGCCATGTGAGTCTCGGGCCCAGTGGTGGTGCGGGCACGAATCCGTCTCGGAGGCCGAGACCGGCACCGATGGCCACGTCCGCTCGTGCCTCTCGGAGTAGCGAACCGATCGGCAGCGACGGAGCAAACACATCGCAGATCGAGAGTTCTCGCACCGAACCCCGAGTGCGCAACCGCACCACGGCTTCATCGGTGAACCGGTAGCCAAGAGGAGAGAAGCCGTAGCGCCAAGCCAGGTAGTCAGCCGAGATGGGCGTATGCCACCCGCTCGGAGGGTTCCACCTGTCGGCCAGGGCGGCAAGGTCAGGCGAGTCGGTTCCGATGCCCGACGGTTCGCCCCACTTGCCAGCGGCGACTCTGCTTCGAAGCAGTCGTGGCAGGGCGGTGGCGCTGCGAGGCCGTACGGCGATCGGTGCCCGCCCGACATCGGTCCAGCCCATCTTCAGATAGCCGGGCCGAGACTGATCGTTCGGCGTGTTGAAAACGCCATCGAAGCCCTCGGCCGTCAAGCTCTCCACTGCTGCCCTCGTGAGCTTCGTGAATATGCCCTTGCCCTGATGCGAGGGCAGTGTTGCGGTGTCGACGGCACGAACCATCTGGAGCGTTTGAGCTCCACGTGCGAGCTGCCAACGCATCATCACCCGCACGCCGACGATGTCATCGTGATCGACAGCGACCCAGATCGGCGAGGGCCCGAAGTGATTGTCGCGATGCTTCCACCGAAAGAAGTCGACGTTGGGGTCGCCCGGCTTCCAGCCGAGAGCAGCGCCACAGCAAGCGACAACTGCCTCGAACTCGTGGTCTTCGGCTTGTCGGATCTCAACGTCGTCGGTCACGACCACCATTCTCGCAGCAGACGAGGCAACCCTGCTCGCGTTGAGGTTCTCGTTCCGGTGCGGTTACGAGCAGAGCAAGCCATGCCCTCGGTGCCAGCTCACTCGCTACCGGCGAAGCGAACCTCGAGCTGCATGTAGGGGATTCCTAGATCGGGGTACAGACCGCTACGTCGTCGTCGTCGGTACAGATGACGGTGAATCGGAACTGCGAGCTGGCGTTGCCACTCGACTTCAGCACGGTCGGCACGCTGATCGACACCGTGCCACCGGCGGGGTTGATTACGGTATTCGTGGCAATCACCGAGCCGGCGCCGTTCCCCCCGGCCCGCTGGTAAATGCGGAGAATACAGCTGGCGTTCACGAAGCCAGTGGTGACGGTGATGGTCGAGACCCCGTCTGCGCAGATACCGGAGGTCGTGACACCGGTAAGCCCATTCAAGTTTGCCATCAGCTTGGTGATCGTTGTGGTTTCGCTTGCGCCGCTGCCACAACTTCCTCCCTGATTGCTGGGCTCCCATGTCGAGTCGAACGACTGCACGGTGCCACTGCACACAGCGGCGTAGGCCGGACTGGTTCCGAGGATTCCGACCCCGGGACCTGCCCATGCTGCAACGCCGACACCGGTTGCAACACCGAGTTTGAGTATCGACCGGCGGTCGGTCTGCTTCGCGTTCGATGACTCTGTCATTTCGTCCACCCCAGATTCTCCCGCCAGGCACAGCCACCTAGAGTGGCAAAGCTACTGCAGGAACAGTGGGGATGCAACGATCGGCTAGCGTCAAGCACAATGACTCATGAGTATCGGCGAGTTGCCTCGCCATTTCGAGCGATCGACTCGATGGTCCTCGTCTACAGCCCCTCGCAACAAGAGGTCGTGGTTCTCTCTGAACTCGCCGCAGCAGTGTGGCAGCTGCTCGAAGTACCGCGAAGCAGCGAGCAGCTTGTCGCAGCAATCGACGGCGGCGGCATCGCCGGCCCCACTACGCAGAGCGTCGGGTTGGTGCTCAATACCATCAAGTCCCAAGTCGATGGCGCGTTGAGGAACCTTCGGAAGGTCGGACTTGTCCACCCGTGAACAGCTCTTCGCCCTGGCGGCTCGAGCGGCGGTAGGTCATGTTGACCTGCCGATCTCGATCGATGACGCTGCGATACCGGCAATCGTCGCGCTGGCAGGAAACGAGCGGTTGCTGCCGCTCGCCGCTCACGGGTTGCAGCACCTTCCCGACGAGTGGAAGCCCGACGGCTGGGACGAGCTCGTGTTTGCAACAGCTCGTGATGCGGTCCTCATCGAGGCGAGCATGCTCGAAGCGCACGGCCTCTTGAGCGCCGACGGCATTCGGGTCATGGCGATCAAAGGCATCGCCACTGCGCATCTCGACTACGACGACCCTGGTCTGCGCCAGGTCGGCGACGGCGATATCCTCGTCCCGTACCAGCAGCATCTCGATGCCATCGACATCTTGAGCGGTGCCGGATGGATTGCGCCATCGGCAACGCTGCCGAGTCACCGCGACGCAGTGCACGCCGTTCCGATGCGAGGCCCACTCGGCCGAGACGTCGACGTTCACCAGCATCTCGCGCCACGAGCGCTCGGTGTGCTTCTGGATCAAGCCGATTTTTTCGCCCACGCAACGACCTTCGAGTTGGGCGACACCCGACTCGGGGCGCCATCGGTGGCCCATCGCCTCCTCCACGCCGCCGTGCATTACGAGGCATCGCCGGGTCGTTACAAGCGACTCTCCGGGCTGGTCGATGTCCTCTTGATAGCCCACCGTCACGCGGTCAACTCAAGCGAACTATGTGCGACCGCCGACGAGTTGGGATTGAGGTTCCTCCTCGAGCGTGCTCTGCGGCGAGCGTCGGCACTCAGCGGGCTCGCCCTGCCCGCCGAATGGGTCGACGCATTTGCTCGTCCGTGCGCAAAGCCGGATCGGCTCCTCGTCGCCGCTTACAACGGCGAGACACGGCGACCGGTACTTGAAGAACTGGCGTACATACGACTCGCCGGCGGTCCGGTCGACAAGGTCCGTTACCTCTCGGGCTACTTTCGAACCGATGCCGCCTACCGGGAACGATTCCAGCGAGGCGGGCTGTGGTCACAAGCTCGCTACCTGGCTTCTCGTGTGCGATCACGGTCTTGAACCCGAGTTCGGGCGGAGCGCACCGTAGAGGTCCGGACCGAACTCGACCAGCGGTTCGAGCAGTGTCGCTGCGTCGATGCGGTGCTGGTGATCGCCATTGCTGATGCGCCTGGCGATGAGCCATATCCGTTGAGCCAGCGATGCCGGGGCAGACAAAGGCACACCGGTGAGCAGCACGATCCTCGTCAACTCCAGATCGAGTCGGTGGAGTCTCATGTTCGGGTCGATGTCGAGCACGGTCGTCGGAAGCAACGCTGCACCCAACGAGGCCAGTCGACGCTCCGACGCCACGAAGTCCGATCCCACGGGCTCGAACCCCACGGCTCGATCACGCCACCGAACCGAGCGCATCGCCAGCCTCGCATCAGGAGGTTGCGGCGGATCGGCGAGAACGTGCTCGACCAGCGATGCGAGCGTCATCCCGGCAGCAACGGCGTCTCGTTCCCTGGCTACCACGCGCCCGCGCCAGTCGAGGATCAAGAGCATCGCTGAGCGGCCGGATCCCGATCGCTGTACCGCGAAGGCGGTGAAGGCATCGTCATCGATTCGTGGCGTCGCCTGCCCCTCGAGCCATATGGGTGCAGCCGTGTCGAACACTGCCGGATCCTCCGACACGACCTTGAGCGAGCCATTGGCGAGCTCGATTCGTTGCTGCATGGACCCGACCGGGCCCTTCGCCAGCAGTCAAGGACTCGGCGGGTCGAAGAACGTCGGGTTGTCGGGCCACGCCCCTTCGATCGTTTCAGCGTCGGCGAGCAGACCTTCGAGACGGAGGAGTTGCTCCACACGAAGAACCTCGCCGATCGCCACATCTCTCATCACTCCTACCTCGGCGACGACATCGTTGACGAGGTCGCCCATTTGTCCTTCGCCGTCGAAGCAACGGGCGAGGATGGATGCGACAGGATCGAGAAGGACGGGCGCCGGTCGATTCGACGCCCACGCGATCGACTCGGTGTCGAACGCGCGCACCAGCACGTCCGTTGCCAACGTTGGAACAGCTCGATCCTCGAAGTTCGGTTTTCGGCGGTTCATCCTGTGCGCAATCCCTTCTGCTCGAGTTCGACGAGGAGTCGCTCTGTCCGTTCATCGGCCCCGCCGTCGCAGAACCTGACCCAATCACGTGTATGTTCCGCGTCGAGCGCAACGAACTGCATCGACGAGTCGATGAGGAGACTCGCCCCATCGATCTCGAGCATCGAGACACCCGCAGTTCGGCCGGTGGTCGAGGCCGCTCGCCATTGGAGGGCTCCCGGGCGTCTCGGGCCAGACAGGTGGATCTCGAGCGCTTTCTCCACCGATTCGAGTGCACCTGAGCGAAGACGGATTGCGGTAGCCGCAGCCAAGAGACGACCGAGTGACAGCACACCGCCGAGGCCGGCGCGCTCAGCGTCCATCACGTGGTCCCGCATCACCTCGACCAACGCATCGATTGGGTGCGCGATCGACAGCTCCAAAGAATCAACACTGCCGGGCCCCGGTTGGAGTAGCACGATCAGCCCAACCGGGTGGTCATCGGCGCTGACGCGTCCCAGTGCAGAAGCTCGAACGAGTCGGCCCGCCCCGTGCTGTCGGATGGGAAGACCGTGATCGGCAAGTGTCGGCAGCAGATCGAGGGTGCCGGAGCGAAGGGCGACGGGTTTCGGGTAGGTCGAGATCTGCGGACTGTCCGAATCGATCGCCACCATCTCGTCCGACAGATAGCACCAGCCGGACTGGAGAAGGTGAGCGGACAGCGTCGACTTTCCCGTGCGCCGCTTGCCGAGCACCAGAGCGGCGGCGCCGCCACGAGCAAGCGCGGCGGCGTGAAGATGCATTCGCCCCTCATCAGATGCCAAGGAAAGGCGATTCACCTCTCGCGCAACAGCCCAGAGCGCGTCGGCAATCGAATCGACTTGACGCCAACACCCGTCGAACAAATCGACCATGACGGCCGAGTCGGCGACGTCGATCGTGGCCGTCGCCAACGGTTGCCGACTCATTGTGTCGGGGTGGCTCACGAGGTCACCGAATACGGCGATCGCCACCTCGACCACCGCTTGGTCGTTCGACGCAATCTCGAAGACGAACGCGGTCGACGCAAATGCCGGTGTGCGGCTCGGCCGGCTGTCAGGGGGCCTCATGGACCCAGCAATCGCTCGCAATAGTGTGCGACCATCGATGTCCCTGGCCGGTAGGTCCGAGCCCGGTCGCACGCACAATCACCCGTCACAGCCGTCGACGAGACGCCATGAGTCCACCGTACGTCCCAACCTCGGGGTACTCCATACCCGTATCCATACCCGTATCCCCTCTGGCGTCGAAGCGAAGACCCTCACCGCAGGCGTCGACCTTGCTGCGCTCGGATCGCGAGGCCGGCCCGCCTTCGGTCAAATCGATCACGTCGGGGAGGTGAACCATGGTCGAGCGGGTTCCTGCGCGATGAGTCGGCACCGTTGATATCCAGCCACTGCGGCCGGCGGGTCGGAGGGAGACCGACCCGATAGCCAGATCGAACACCAACAATGGCAGGAGTCGACGGGGAAACTGGAGCGGCACACCACGTGTCGGTGTTCGTCCGAGCCACCCGATTCGATGGTCGCCGAGGGCGGGTTGCGTGGCAGCAATGCGGTGATAGCGGCCGATAGCCCTCAGGATGATCACGATCGGCACAAGTAGCCAACCGGCGACGATGAGGCCGGCGGCGGCCACGGCAGCGTCGAAGACCGTCCAGAACGGCTTCGGTCGAGAGGGTGGAGTCTCCGCATGGGCGCGCAGCGTTATGACGACGCGGTCAGATACCTTTTGGGCTTGGTCTGGGCTCGGTTGCACAACGCCTCTCCTCCGTTCCGCAAGCTAGCAAAGCCTCCCAGATATCGTGCGGATCGCATCGTGGTGGCACGGGCCTGCACGAGTGTTTCATTCAGCGACAACGACCAGAGGGCTCACAAGACAAACGAGCCCGCTCACGATCTGTCAGCGTCGACGCAATGTCTGGGATTTGGAGAATGAAGCACTCAACGCTTGATTGCGACCACGGAGCGTAGTACGGTGCGTCAAACCCAGAGCGGGAAGTTGGAGGGTATGTCTATGAACTACGAATCACCATCAATCCGTGAGCTCGGCCGAATCGCCGAACTCACGCTTGGCCAAAACGGAACATCACTCGACGGCAATCGGTCGTACACGCAAACGGGTGGCGGCAACAATGAGGACGATCCGACGGACGACACGCCCTGATCGCCGTCTCATGTGGCTCTGAGCCAACGATCGATCGAGACTAGCGAAGATGCCGGGATCACTGATCCCGGCATCTTCGCTTTTGCCGCATCGACGAGTCGATCCACCGCCTCGCCATCGACCTCAGCAAGCTCGCGTACCGGGCCGTGTCGCGCCAACTCCAGCGTCCCCCCGGGCAGAGAAGCCCACGCCGTCGCCGAAAACTCGGCCTTCGTGGTGCGATTACGGACGTTCTCGGGCAGCCGAGGACCAAAGGCAACGCGTTGGAGTGAGCGATCGGCGCCACACCTCCTCGGCCAGCCGGGAGGGAGACCGTAGGTCGCTTCGATGAGATCGATATCGAAGAAGGGGTGCGTGAGTCTGATGTCGAGGGGATCGGTGACGACGGCGAGGTCCTCCAATAGCCGAGTGATCCACCCATCTCGAAGCATCTCGGACCGCCGGTCGATCGCGGGGTCACTCGTGTCACGGACCGCCGGACCGATCACCCGGCGCTCGATGCCGAGGTCTCGGCGGTACGCCGGCTCGAGCAGCGACAAGCCGAACGACGCGCTTCGTCGGCGCCACGCCAGCTCGGCGACCACCGGTCGTACCAGCAGGGGCCAGGTGGCTCGAGGGTGAGCGGTGATCCACCGGCCAAGCCGAGCGAGTTCCGCACGGTCGCCGGTACGAAGGGCGGAGAGAACTCGAGGGCCGACGAGTTGTGCGCCGAACGCATCGTCACCCCCCAAACCCGTGACCACCGTGGTGGCGCCCTGTTCTCGAAAACCGGAATGCAGCGATCGAGCCATCAAGCCGTTCGGTGGTGGAGGCGGTACTCGCCACTCAGCTACGAAAACATCGAGCCACGCCGGGCCGGCGAGAAACGGCGGAGCGTCGAGCAGCGGAAGGCCAAGGTGTCGGGCGACGGCATCGGAGTACTTCCGCTCGTCCGCACGTTCGTCGTCGAAGACGATCCGGCCCAGGATCATGGCATCGGTCATCGAACTCGCGGTTGCCGCGACACTCGACGAGTCGAGTCCGCCGCTCACCTCGAATGCGGTCGTCTCGCCGATCGCCAGCCGCATGCGCACGGCGTCGTCGAGCAGGGAGCGGACTTCCTCGATGGCCTTCTCCCAGGAGATCGATCGTCGCTGGATCCGGGGTCGACGGGTTGCGCGGACCGATGGGATCGCGCTGCTGGGGACGGTGAGGGCGGTGCCCGGCAAGAGCCGCGTCACACCGAGGTGGACGGTTCGGTCCTCGTGGCCGAGCGGGCCGGCCAGCATCTCGGCGATCGTGTGATGATCGGGACGTCGATCCACCCACGAGTTGGCGAGGATGTCTCGTTGGAGGGGACTGGCGACCATTCGACCGCTGCCGGCAGCGAAGAAGCAGGGGCGAGCGCCGATCGGGTCTCGGGCAATCGTGATCGTCTCGGCGCGCCGGTCGGCGACGATCAGAACGAAGTCGCCCTTGATCGACTCGAGCCACGCACGTCGCCCGCAGACGCTCGACACCCAGGTGGCGTCGTCCGACGCAGCACCCGTCCGATGGATCGAACCGTCGACCAGAACCCATCGCTCGTCGTCCGCCGCAACATGAATCCATTTCGATGTCGAACGCCACGCAATGGTGGCCCAGCCGAGATCGATCGTTTCGTCGAGCCCGTCGGGAATGCGGTGCGTCCGGTCAGGTCCGACCTGGACGTACCAATCGCTCATCGCAGATCCGATGGCAACGTACCCAGGTCGGCGCCCGTCGCAATCACCGTGTAGCTGCCAACTGCTTCCGGATCGTCGTTGACCACGGTCGTACCGATCTGGACCCATGCGTGGGCTTCGACGCTGCCGGAAGTGTTTCGAACTCCGATGACCAGCTCGGCAGCGCTGCCGTGGCGTTCCAATTCGCGCAGTAGCGTCACGGAACGTCGCAGACAGGTCGGGTGCAGCGGCAGCAACGCGAACGCGCCGTCAATCCGCTCGGCCAGCTCGACGCCCTTGGCGGTCGTGCCGGGCGGCAGGGTCTCGTCGAGCTTCTCGAGGATCGGGCGCAGGCCTCCGCGCCGTAGCTCGAGCGACGTGCGGCCGGCCCTCCACGCCAACCGGAGCGTCTGCCGGTCGACGAAGGCTGCTGCGATCAGCGCCCGGAGAGTGGCAGGCAGCCCTGCCTCAGCTCCCAATCGCGAGTCCTCTCGCCAGTAACTCGGCGACGAGTTTGTCGAAGTCGGCGGCGAGGCGTTCCGGGTCGACGTCGGGAAAGCGCCCGGTGATGGTCGCGAGCGCTGTTTGACGATCGACGTGGGTCGTTCCGACTTCCCACATGAAGGCCGCAGTCGAGTTCAGTTCGAGATACATCTCGTTGTTGGAATCGAGTACGACCATCTCGTTGTTCACTCGCCGGGCAAAAACGCCTCTCGGTGCCGAAATCATCGTTGTTCCCTCCATGTCTCCACCCGTCGGCCGTTTCACCCATCCATCAAGGAGTCACATGCCAGTATTCTCCGCCCTGTGACCGAGCACCAGACGACCAGTGTGTTCGATGCGCTTCGGATGGCCTTGGGTTTCGTCTGGCGGAGCGCTCGCTGGACGCTGGTCATGCTCGCGCTTGCCCAGGTGCTCGCGGCGCTGGCGCTCCTCATGTTGCTGCTGTCGGTTCGATCGCTGATCGCCGGGCTCGAGGCCGGTGACCAACTGAGTTCGGTCACCTCGTCGGTCGTCGTCTCGTCGCTTGCGTTCCTCGTGATCGGTGTGGTGGGTGTCGGCTCACAGTCGCTGCAGCTCCTCATGGCGGAGAAGACGAACCGCATCGTGCAGCATGACATCATGCAGATCGCCGTTGGCGTGCCCTACTCGAGCTACGAAGATCCGGGCTTCCACGATCTGCTCGAGCGGACGACGCAGCGGACGGGAAACAGCTCCCTCCGACTGGTCGGCGGTGTGCTGACCATCCTCGAGTCGGTCGCCGGGATGTGTGCCGTTGCCATCGCGCTGGCGCGTACCGTGCCGGCGCTGCTTCCGATTCTGCTCGTGGTTGCGCTGCCGCTGCTCGTCGCTTCCCGAGTCGGCGCACGCATCAACTACCAGATGGCGCTCGAAGTGACCACCGACGATCGGCTGCGTCGATCGATGTTGCTTGCGCTCACGAGCAAACAGACGGCGCGGGAGGCCCGGACGCTCGGGTTGGGGGCATCACTCGGCACGCGGTGGGATCGGCTCTGGGATCAGCGCATCGCCCTCGTGCGATCGTTCGCGCTGCGCCGCATGTTCGTCTTGGCCGCGGCCGCCACGCTGTCGGCCTTGATGACCGGCGGCGTGCTCTTCGTGCTGGTGCGAGCAACGGCGAACGGGACGATCGGTCTCGCCGACGCCTCGGTGGCGGTGTTGGCGTTCCAGCAACTGCTGCAGCGCACCCGCTCCACCGCTCAGGCGACAGGGAACTTGCGGGAGTCCGCCCTCTTCCTCAGCGACTTCGAATCCCTCGACCAGTACCGGCGGCCCGCTCTTGACGACGGTCTGGCGCTCCCGACGCCCGAGGTGGTGTCGTTCGAGGATGTCTCGTTTCGATATCCGGGTGGACGGGGCGATGTGTTGGTCGGGACGAGCTTCGAGCTGCGCAGAGGCGAGATGACGGCGCTGGTGGGTGCCAGTGGGGCTGGCAAGTCGACCCTCGTCCACCTCTTGGCCGGCCTGTATCAGCCGATGACGGGACGGATCCTGTGGGACGGCGCCGACCTTGCCGGTGTGGACGATCGTGATCGTTGGCGGTCCACCGCGGTGACGTTCCAGGATTTCGGTCGCTTCGACCTCACCGCCAAGGAGAACGTCGAATTGGGAGACGCCGCTCGCAACGATGCCGAGGCGCTCCGGCACTCGATGGCGGTCGCCGGGATCAGCGACGTGGTCGAGCGTCTCCCCAGCGGCTTGGACACGTTCCTGAGCCGACTCTTTCCCGGGGGAACCGAGCTCTCTGTGGGGCAGTGGCAACGGCTGGCCGTGGCGCGAGCGCTGTATCGGCGCGCCGCGCTGTTGATCCTCGACGAGCCCTCGGCGGCCCTGGATGCCGAGTCCGAGGTCGAGTTGATCGATGCGTTGCGGGCCGAGTGCGACGAGCGAGTCGTGCTCGTCGTCTCTCATCGATTCAGCACGGTGCGTCGAGCAGACCGCATTCTGGTGCTCGACGCTGGTCGCATCGTGGAAGACGGCAGCCACGATGACTTGATGGGCCTCGACGGTCGCTACGCCCGACTGTTCCGACTCCAGATGGCCGAACCGCCGGCTGCAGTCGACCCTGGCTGACGCCGGAACACCCGGTCGAGCCCTGCCCTGACATCGCTCGGCGGCAGGAAGGCCAGGACGGCCACGATCATGATCGGCGTGAAGATGCCGACTCGGAGAAAGATCGCAAAGACGAGATGGAGCGCCACCGAGGTGGCGACGCCTACACGTGGTCGAGTCACGAGCAGGATCGGCAGCACCAACTCGGTGAGCAGCACCAGGTAGGTCAGGGCGGTGGTGCCGAGGACGGTCTCACTGAGCAACGAGGGCATCGGCACCGACGCGACGCTCGGGTTGTGCAGCGCGGCATACACCGCTTCGCCCTGTCGCCACGTCGATCCTTGGAGCTTCCAGATCACGCTCGTGCAATAGACCACGATGACCTGGAGCCGGACCGATGCGACGAACAGCCGTGGTCGCTCGCGACCGGGAGCGGAGAGATTCCCGGTCAGGGTGGAGTGTGAACCCAGGAACAGGGCAACGACGGCCCACATCAGGATCAGGCGGAGGAGCTGGTCGCCGGCGTTGATCGCGGCGGGCTGGAGTCGTTGGATCGACGTCACACCGATGAACGCGATGACCACGCCGATCCGCGATGCTCGCCCGAGGGTCAGCGAGACACCGACGGCGGCGATGCCGAGGAGCACCAGAGTCACCCACCAGGCTGGGGAGCCGGCGAAGAACAGGGTCCAACTGAATCGACGGCCGGCTTCGGTGGGGAAGATCGACGAGTCGGAAAGGAGGGAGCGGGCGTCGAGGAGCCACGAGAGTGACCACCAGCAGATCAACGCACCGAGGAGCGTTCTGACGAGCACCTCGGTATCTGGCTGCTCGGCGGCGAAGAATCGGCGGTGGAGCTGGCCGAGGATCGTGGTCGTCACCCGTCGAACCCTCCCGCCGCCGGTTCCGCCTGCGAGTCGGTGGCCAGGATGCCCTCGTCGAGAGAGAAGATCGGTGTCGTGATTTCTGTCGGCTCACCATCGTTGCCTCGGCCAGGATCGAGGTTGGTGACTCGCACCAGGACGACGTCGACGACGTCCATGCCACGGTCCTCGGCATCGCTTGCCAGGTTCTCGGCCAACGGTTGCCAGAGCTCGTAGTTCTCGTTCGACACCATCTCCTTCGAGACCTTCTCCCAACGTCGGTCTCTCAAGAGCTGCCACTGCGGCGGAACGAGCGGTTCGTAGATCTCGATGGTGCCGTCGCTCGCGTGGAGCTCGACACGGAGATGTGGTGCGGTGGTTCCGGGGTTGGGAGCGAACATCGCCCAGCCCTGCACGCCGGCGGTCAGGTCGTAGAGCGGAGCCAGTCGGGCTTGTGCGGGGCGACCTACCCGCGGGTGAGGAAACGCGGCGAGGAGAGCTCCGACGACGAACGCCGCGTACACCAGTACCCGAAGACGGTCAGTCCTGGGCAACGAGTTGCTCCAGCAGACGACGGGCCGACTCCAATCCATCACGGCCCCGCCCGACGCAGAGTCGAACAGGGATTGTTTGCTCGACAACGGCACCGAGATGATCGAAGACGGCCGGTAGGGAGCCGCCCGCGTCGAGATCGGCATGAAAGGTGGCTCCGAAGAGCAACGCGTGGGCCCGGCCCCGACCGAGTTCGATCAGGCGAGACACCGAGGTGTCGTTCGGCTCGACGAAGACCAGTGCACCCAGCTCGATCGGTGCGTCGAGGAGGTCGAAGGTTCCGAGCCTGAGCCGGGACTTTCCGGCAATCGGCGTCGTGTCGGCAGCGCCCAGCAGCGCGACGCTTTGGTCGGTCAGTCGAATCGATGGGTAGGTGGCGTCGGCAAGCGGTGGTTTGTCGGCACTGATGACGATGCCATCGTCACCGCCGACCTGCCAGCCGCAGTAGGCGAGATGCGACACCAGAGTGGACTTTCCCGAGCCGGAGGGTCCGATCAGGGCAAAACCCTTCCCCGCCTTGGCTGCCAAGGCTGCGTGCACCACGAGGTGGTTGGTCCAGGCAAGCCAGAGCGGGAGGATGTGGTCGAGGACGATGTGCTCGAGCGACTGCTCGTCGAGCGTTCGGTTGAAGCGGACCTGGTTCCCGATGACTTCGGCGCAGCCTGCCTCCATGAAGTCGACCACGAGGCGATCGCCGTCGGTCCAGTGGCGGCGCCACAGCGTTCCATCGAGGCGGCGGGACTCCACACCAGGCGGGTCCGGCACGACGATCGGACCGGGTGCGAGTACCTCGAGCTGACGCTCGCTGCGCACCTGGGTCCAGATGTCGGTGAAATTGCTGGATGTCGGCATGACCCCTCCCTCCGAGCGAGCTTAGGGTTCCACCGATGTTTGGTACATGGGCATCGATCCCACCTCGATGCCGGTACAGGAGTGTGGTCAGCTGACGATGAGCCTGCGAGATTGGTAGGCGAGATAGCGGAGTCGGTTTCGGGTGCTCGTCTGATTGGCGAGAACCGCGATGGTCTCGCGGGCGACGCTCCGACTCGTCCGCAGGTAGGCGCGGTTGATGGCGGACTTGGAGATTCGTGGCGGCGGTGGAGGCTCGGGGTTTCCGATGGCCACCGCCAGCCACCGAGCCACCGAGACCAGGTCGATGATGCCGAACAGGCGCGCCAGATCGTCGACGCGATCTTCGTCGAGGTCTTGGCGTGTTTGGATGAGGGCGACGTCGACCAGCGACGAAAGCCGTCGGTGCTCGGGCGGTGACAAGAAGAGGTGCCCGGCTGCGTGGACGAGCCGGCCTGCAGGGTCGAGCGCATGGCCCAACTCGTTCGGTAGCGGCATCAACTGACCGTACAGCTCCTTCGAGCCGTGAGGCCCGAAGCGGAACAGGCGATGGTGCACATCGAGTTCGATGCCGCTCGGCGTTCGAAAGGTCTGCTCGACGAGGAGGTCGGTCGGTTCACCCGCCTTCAAGGGTTCGTAGTGTTGGCCGAGTGTCTGGCACGCCCGAGCGAAATCGCCGTCAGGCACGAGGAGGTCGACATCACCAGTGTGGCGAACCGCGCCGGCGGGGTAGTCGAGGTGTGACGTGGCGAGACCCTTGAGGATCACTGCGTCGACGCCGATTTCCGCGAGTTGGTTGACGGTTCGGCGGGCAGCCGAGGTGAGGTGGAGAGCGAGGACGGTGACGTTGTGGGCTTCGTCGGCGGTGTCACCGAGAGCGGTCAACAGCGATCGGATCCTGTGCCGTTCGGCAAAGGCGAGCAGAGGCGGTGTGAGCTGGAGGTCGAGCGTGGTCGCACCCGCCAGGTGATCGATGCAGGCGCGCACCAACTCTGCGCCGCCAACCGGGGCGGCCTCGTCGACGAGTCGGATTGGGTCGGTACGTATCTGCGGCGAAAGATGCACACTGCCAGGTCTTGTCGAGGAGGTCATCGCCTTGGCGATTCGGCGCCCATGAACTCCTCGGCGCCGATGGACATGCCTTCAGCCGCAACGCCTTCGCCCTTGAGCACGACCTTCACGGTCTTGATGATGATCTGAAGGTCGAGTCGCAGGCAATGGCGCTCGACGTACTCGACATCCAGCGCGAAGCGGTCGTCCCACGACAAGTGGTTGCGGCCGCTCGTCTGCGCCAAACCGGTGAGACCGGGGCGAACCTCGTGGCGCCTTGCTTGTTCGGGTGTGTAGCGGTCGAGGTAGCGCATCAGTAACGGCCGGGGTCCAACGAGGCTCATGTCGCCCCGAAGGACGTTCAACAGCTCCGGCAACTCGTCGAGGCTCGTGCGACGCAATCGTTCGCCGAAGGGATGGGTTCGTTCGGCGTCGGGAAGTAGCTCACCGTCGGGTGCGACGGCCGAGGTCATGGTGCGGAACTTGAGGAGTTCGAAGGGTTCACCGTGCAGCCCCGGGCGGGTCTGGCGGAACAGCACCGGCGAGCCGAGCCGAGTTCGCACGAGTAGCCCTACCACCATCAGCACTGGCGCAGCAATCACGAGCGCTGCGCCGCTGACGACGATGTCGATCGCTCGTTTGAAAGCACGTTGTGCTGTTCGACCGGGTGACGACATCGGGGTCAGAGTATCTCGACGTTGTTGCCGACGAGTTTGACGTTGACGAAGGACTTGTTGCGATTCAGTGTGTCGACCTTGGCTTTCGAGGTGTCGAATCCCAGGATGTCGAAACCGTCTTCGACAGCCCGAATGGCGGCGGGAAGACTGACGTAGCCCCGACCGACGCTGAGGATGCCCTCGGTGTCGCGCGCCTGAAGCAGTGCGTGTACGTCGAGCGTGCCGGTAGGCAGTTCCGAGCGGGTATGGGTGATTCGTTTGTGCTCGCGGTGCTCGACGCACTCCGAGGCAGCGACGAGGATTTCATGCATTTTCTCACCGGGCCGAAGGCCGGTGAACACGATCTCCACGTCGGTTCCCGAGTGGTCGATGAGTTGTTGCGCCAGGTCGAGGATCTTCACTGGCGATCCCATGTCGAGAATGAGGACTTCGCCCGGACGGCCGATCGCACCGGCCTGCAAGACGAGACGGACCGCTTCGGGGATCGTCATGAAATAGCGGGTGACGCCGGGGTGGGTGACGGTGATCGGGCCACCGAGTTCGATCTGTTGGCGGAAGGTGGGGAGCACGGATCCTCGTGAGCCGAGGACGTTGCCGAAGCGAACAGAGACGTATTTTCTCCCGGTCTCGGCCGCAAATCGGGCGGTTTCACGTTCAGCCAGGAGTTTGGTGGCGCCCAGCACGCTGGTGGGGTCGGCGGCCTTGTCGCTCGACACGTTGACGAAGTGCGAACATCCAACGTCGGTGGCCGCCTCGAGGAGGTTGCGCGTACCGAGCGTATTGGTCTTGACAGCCTCGCCGGGGTGCAGTTCGAGCAAGGTCAGGTGCTTCAAAGCCGCGGCGTGGAAGACCACCTGCGGTTTCCATCGGGCGAACACTTCGCGCATGCGCTCGGCGTCGCGGATATCGGCAACGACCAGGTGGGGATCATCGAGCAGTGCCTTTCCCTCGATGGAGAGCTGCACGCTGTGTAGTGCTGTCTCGTCCCGGTCAAGCATGATCAAGTCGCTCGGGCCGAGCTGGTGCAGCTGTCTCGCCAGTTCGGAGCCGATCGACCCTCCGGCTCCGGTGACCAACACTCGCTTGCCTGCGATGTAGTCGAGAATTGACGGGAGGTCGACGTCGACCTCGGCCCGGCCCAGTAGGTCGGCTTCGGTGAGTTCTCGAATGTCGCCAACGCTGAGCTGGCCCATCATTTCGGCGGTAGTTGGCACGACCCGAATGTCGAGGCCCGCATGACGACCCAACTCGTCGACCTCCATCACGAGGGCGGCGCTGGCGGTCCGAATGGCGATGAGCAAGATCGACGCGTCGAGTGATTCCGCCCTGGCCGCGATTGTGGAACGGTTCCCTACGACGGCAACGCCGCAAAGGCGACGCTTCGACTTGTAGGGATCGTCGTCGATGATGCCGACGGGAAGATAGGGCGAGAGCGGATCGGTGAGCATGGCTCGCACCATTTCTGCGCCGGTGTCGCCGGCACCGAAGACGAGCACTCGGGTTCGATCGTCGTTCGATTGCAGCAGGCGGTAGTGCTCCGACACCATCCACCAGATCTGGCGAACACCGATCATCGCCAGGCCGGCCATTGGCGCTCCGAGCACCAAAGCGGCGCCGGCCGAGGGGCGAGTGACGAGCGCCAGTTCGAGGGTCAGGGTCGACAGCAGCCACGAACTGAGCAGCAGCGTTTGCTCGTCTCGGCTGCCGATGCGATGTCGCCCCAGATAGAGATCACGTGAGACACCGAAGAGGAGCTGCATACCAGCAGCGCCACCGGCGATCGCAGCCACGAACTGCATCGAAGCACCAGGAGAAAGCACCAACGCCGCTATGGCTACCCCCGCGATCCACGAGAGTCCATCGAGGGTTGCCAACGTGGCTCGGCGCCACCGCACCACGAAGTTGGGCACGGGCACGTGGGTTTGCAAGAAGTGTTCCGGAACGGTGGCTGCCGCCATTTGGCTCTCCTGGTATTCGGTTGCTCCTGAGCCGATCGGCCCACGACCGACGCACTTGAGTACTCCGCCAACTTCCTGTGATCATCGAAGTGCCGAGAGTGAGGTCGTGCCCGACGACCGACGCTCGATCCCCGAAAAGGGAAGACTCTGCGTTTGGTTGGCTATCGTTCTGCTCGCGGGTTTGTAGTCGAACAGGACCTTGGTCAAGGAGGCGTTGCGCGGCGGCTCAATTCTGCGGTCGTGGTGTCGATAGGCAATAGGTCGACCGATTCATCCGCAGCAGCGGCGCTCCACCGCTTACTCTCACCCTCAGCTCAGGACGACATGACGAATCTGAACAACGATCGGTCAAGAGTTGCGAGCCGGTCGAACGGCGATGTCGTGGCCGGCTCGTCCGTGAGCCCGGACCAGAACCGGGTCCTACTCTCGGCTCCCGACGTCGGCCCGGCCGAACGCGAAGCCTTGCTACGGGCGTTCGACAGCGGATGGATTGCTCCGCTTGGCCCCGAGGTCGATGCGTTCGAGGCTGAGCTTGCCGGCTACGTGGGTGCGGAATCGTGCGTTGCCCTGGCCAGCGGTACCGCAGCGCTCCAGCTTGCGCTGATCGCGGTCGGCGTCAAGCCGGGCGACGAGGTGGTCGTGCAGTCAGCCACCTTCGCCGCATCCGCCTTTGCCGCCGTGCACGCCGGTGCCGTTCCTGTCTTCTGTGACAGCGATCGCGCCACCTGGAACATGGACCCCGACGCTCTCGAATCGCTGCTCGAACAGCGTGCAGCGAGTGGTCGACTTCCTGCTGCCGTGATGCCGGTCGACCTCTATGGGATGCTGGCCGACTACGAGCGAATCGAAGCCATCTGTGCCCGGTTCGACGTGCCTCTGGTGGAGGATGCGGCCGAAGCGCTGGGATCGATCGGAAACGATGGTCGCTTTGGCGGAACGTACGGGAACTGCGGCGCGGTGTCGTTCAACGGCAACAAGATCATCACCACGAGTGGGGGAGGAGCGCTCTTCGGCCCGCCCGAGATCACCGAACGTGTCCGGTTCCTCGCCACCCAAGCGCGTCAACCCGAGCTGCACTACGAACACCTCGAGATCGGTCACAATGCTCGGCTCTCGAATCTGCTTGCTGGTATCGGCCGAGCGCAGCTCGTCAGCCTCGAGAGCAAGATCGAGCGCCGGACTGCTGTCTTCGACACATACCACGAGGCCTTTCCCCAGATCGAGTGGATGCCCGCGGGTGTGACGAGTCGCCCCAATCGTTGGTTGAGCGTCGGATTGTTGCCCGAGGGCATCAGCCCCGCGGCAGTTTGCAAGGCTTTGGAAGAGCACGATGTCGAGGCTCGACCGGCTTGGAAGCCAATGCACGCACAACCGATTTTTGCTTCCAACCAGGCCGAAGTGTTGGCGGTTGCCAACGAGATCTTCGCCCGCGGCATCTGTCTTCCTTCTGGCTCGGCGATGACGGATACCGATATCGAGCGAGTCGTCGTTGCGCTCCGGCTTGCCCTCGAAGCTGCTCCACAACGCGTGTCTGCGGCGTCATGACGCAGGATCACACCATCGGCTATCTCGACTTCCTCGGGCTTCAGGCTGAAGCACGCGTGGTGCTCCCCGATTCGGGTGGCCTCCAGGAGGAAACGACCGCTCTCGGTGTGCCGTGTCTCTCCTTGTGGCCAAGCACCGAGCGGCCCATCACGATCACCGAGGGCACGAATCGTCTCGTCGTTGCTGCAGCACTCTTCAAGCTGGAGAGCCTGCACCCGACCGACCTCACGAACTGAACGATGGACTCAAACCCCATGAGCTCGGTGACGATTCTCGGTGGCGGCGGACATGGCAGCGATGTACTTGCGGTGATCGAAGCGCTGGCCGGTGGCAGCCGCTTCGATCACGTGCTCGTCGCCGACGATCAGTTCGCCAGACGTGAGCGATTCGAGGACCGATCGGTGGAGTTGGTCGACGGATTGGCCAATGCACTCGACCGCTGCCCTCGATTCGTCTCCGGCATCGGTGATCCGAGCCTGCGCCGTCTGACATGCGAGAAGGTCGGTGCTTCCGGCCTCGCAGTCGACGTCCTCGTGCATCGTTCGGCCGACATCGGTGCCGGGTTTCGTGCGGGCGCGGGCTCGGTGGTCTTCGGGCAGGTATGGGTTTCGCCACGAGTCCAGATGGGGATGCACGTTCACGTGTCTTACGGAACGACGATCGGGCATGACTCGCTGATCGGCGACTTCACGGGCGTCATGCCGGGGTGCGGAATCGCCGGCGACGTCGACATCGGCACCGGTGTGATGGTGGGTGCGGGAGCGATGATCTTGCAAGGCCTGCGTCTTGGTGATGGTGCGGTGATCGGCGCAGGCGCCGTGGTGACCAAGAATGTTGCGCCGGGTGCCACCGTCGTTGGTGTGCCTGCTAGGCAAGTGGGATGAGTCGCCGTGTGCTCGTTCTCAACCAGTTCGCCCTGCCGCTCAGCGGCGGTGGTGGGACCCGTCATGTGGAAATCTTCGGTCGTTTGAGGGATTGGGACGTAGAGATCGTTGCGGCCGACAAGCACTACTTCGACCAGAGCCCCGTCCGGTCAGAGGGAATCCTGCACACCGTTCCCGTCACTCGGTTCAGCGGAAACGGACTGTCTCGCATCATCAACTGGGCCAGCTTCTCCGGGATGGCCTTGGTCTACGGGCTTTGGCGGCCCAAGCCCGACGTGGTCTACGGCTCATCGCCGCACCTCGGTGCGGCACTTGCCGGTCTCATCATCGCCAAGCTCCGTCGGGCTGGTGTCGTGCTCGAGGTTCGTGACCTGTGGCCACAGATCCTGGTTGACTCGGGGATGATGTCAGCCGAGTCGAAGGTCTTTCGGCTGCTCCGGTGGCTCGAGCGCTTTCTTTACTGCTCAGCCGATCGCATCGTGATTCTTGCCGAAGGGAGCCGGGGGCCGATCGTCTCTCTCGGTATCGCCGATGACAAGATCGTCTTCATCCCCAATGGTGCCGACCCCGACGATTTCATTCCGACTGCCGATCGGGTCGTTCTGCGTGAACGCTACGGATTCGATTCGTTCACTGCCGTCTATGCGGGAGCGCACGGCCCGGCCAATGGGCTTGACCTGGTCCTCGATGCCGCTGCCGAGCTCAAAGTGATGGGTAGTGACATCACGATTTGCCTCGTCGGCGATGGTGTCGTCAAGGCCGACCTCGTCGATCGAGCAAGGCGCGATGGGCTGAGCAACGTGAAGTTCATGGATCCGATACCGAAGACCGAAATGGCCGACCTACTCGGCGCGGCCGATGTTGGGCTTCACAGTCTCGCCGATATCGAACTCTTCAAAACGGGAGTGAGCCCGAACAAGTTGTACGACTACATGGCGGCCGGACTGCCGGCATTGACCAACACCGGCGGCGACGTTGCCGGGATGGTCCGAGAAGCCGGTTCTGGAATCGCCGTCGAACCAACGGGCATCGCTGAGGGTTTGATGGAGCTGTCGTCGATCGATGACGAAGCCCGAGCGGCCATGTGCTCGAACGGGCGAGCCTTCATGGAAGCCGAACGTTCGAGATCGGCGATGGCCCAAAGAGTTGAGACCGTTCTCGACGCCGTGTCGAAACGATGAGCGCTTTGATTCGGCGAATCAAACTGCTGCCGTTATACGTGGACGTCGTACGCCGACTCGGTATCGGGTGGGTGCTCTTTCGCATTCGCTACGCACTCGAGCTTCGAACCGGTGTGCATGTTCGACGATCGCCGATGAAACCGTGGCCGGTGTCCATTCCTACGTCGGACCGTCCACCCAGCGTGATCTCGCCCGAAACACTCGCGCCATGGCTTCGCGAGCACTACACCGATGAGCAGAAGGCCGAACTGCAGCAGCACGTGGACGACCTCCGCGTACGGCGCTTCGACGTGTTCGGTACGAAGGTCGACCTCGCATCGTGGCACGACGACCCTTACTCCGGGGTCACGTACCCAAGGGGTCTGCACTGGTCAAGGGTTCCCGAATTCGAAGAGGCTGACATCAAGCGGGTATGGGAACCGAGCCGCTTCGGCTGGGTGTTCGACCTCGTTCGAGCCCACCACCTCCTACCCGAGAGTGGCGCCGGCGAGCTCTTCTGGGAGCTCTTCGGGGAGTGGTGTGAGCAGAATCCGCCGAATGAGGGAGTCAATTGGAAGTGTGGCCAGGAAGCCAGCATCCGCCTCATGGCCATCACTTGCGCGGTCCAGGGAATGCCGGAAACGCTCACTGATACTCGCGCCGGAATGATTCGCACATTTGCCGAGGTGACGGGAGCACGAGTCGAGTCCAACATCGCCTACGCCAGGAGCCAGAAGAACAACCACCATGCCAGCGAAGCGGTTGGGCTTTTGACGGCGGGCTACTGGACTGGTGAGCGGATCGGCCAACGGCGGATCAAACTAGGCCTTCACCACATGATCGACGTTTCAGAGACGTTAATCTTTTCCGATGGTGGATCATCGCAGTACTCGCTGAACTATCACCGGGTCTTTGTGCATAACTTGATGTGGGCAGTTCTTCTCATCGAGACACTTCCGTCACTGGTCCCTACGGAAATCGCAGGTGCGCTAGAACGAGCGGCTGGATTCATGGCAGCGATGGTCGAACCAATTTCGGGTGAGGCTCCGTTCTTTGGACCCGATGACGGCACCCGTCTCCTCCCTCTCGATCGAGTGACGCATCGACATTTGAATGAGGACGCTTTGGTTGCGCTCGCCGTCGGAGCACCGACAAAGATGCCTGCGGGTCTGAAAGCTATGCAGGTTGAAGGAACACATTGGTTCGACAAGCAGGGCCCATCCGAGACTGATGACAAGATCCCAGAAGTCGTCGCCCGGTCTTTCCCTGATATGGGAATCCACCTCCTTGCTGTCGGGGCGAATCGGGCATACGTCCGTTGTGGATCTTATAGATTTAGGCCTCACGAAGAGGACCAACTTCATTGCGATATTTGGGTCCACGGATCCAATATCGCACCTGACGCGGGAACCGGCAGCTACAAGCCACAAGATGGCCAGACTGCAAAGGGTGACACGGTCGCTGAACACAACTCTGTATCGTGCTCGGGAAAGGGTCAAATGCAACATCTGGGACGATTTCTCTGGGCGCGATGGCCAACAGGAATTGGTCGAGTCAGCGGCGAACCGTTGAGAGCCACAGGTCAGTTTACCGCCAGTAGGTTTGGGGTCTATTCACTCAACCGAAGAGTGTCGATCACCCCAGGTGAAATCCGGGTCACGGACTCAGAGGACTTTGGCCGACCGTTAGAAATTCGATGGAACCTTTCATCAGATTCTCTACCAGAGGTGAGTTCTCCGAACCCGACTTCAGTCATAGTAAGGCCCGCCAGCCTCCGCAGCCTCGGCTACGGAACGGGTCAATTGTCCGTGCAACTAGCTGCATCGGGCTTGGGACCGATCAGCGCCGTCTTTTGCCCGACTCTGCCCGGGCCACGAACGTGAGCAGGTGCAGCCAGCCCGGTAAGACGTGCGGCATCGTTCCACTCCTGCCTTCCGCTGATGCGGGATTGAGTCCGTACGGTCGGGCTGGGGTTGCTTGGATGATCACTCGCCCCTGTTCCGGGACACATGTAGACCCAAGTAGTGCATAGCGCTCGAATTCCGAGCTATGAGTCGATCATTTGAGCACATGGTGTCGGAGGCCAAGCAATCGAACCGTCGATTCAATCTGAGCGGTGCTGTCGACGTAAACGCCAGGCAAGAACGAACGCTATTATCGACTCCGATACCACCGTCGTGAGAGCCGCTCCAGGCGCGCCCCAATTCGGGATTGCCACCAAGTTGAGAGGGACATTGACTAGAGCTCCGCTGAGGACGGCGGCAGAGCGGTAACCCGCTCCTCCGTCGGCCACCACTGCCCAGCCCAGGATCCTCCATTGAATCCCTATCACGAGCGAGAGCGACAGGAGTAGCGAAGTCGAGACTACGGCCTCCGCCTCGCCCAGACCGGAGTAGTGACTAACCGCCGCCAGCCCGACACTCGCAAACAGGCAACCAACAGCGGTCTGTTTTGTCACGCGACGTCGCAAATGTCTTCGATGGCGAGATCGGTTGTGCCAATTTAGATCCAGTTGCCCGGCGATATTTCTGTCTAGAGCAGCCCCTGGAATTAGTAAAACAAATGAGAAAACCCTGACAGCAATGGCGTAAAATCCGAGTTCATTGACTCGACCAAGCCGTTCAAACATTAGTTGGTCGGATGTGGAGTTGACCGACTCAGCGAACGTGCCCGCGGAGTACTTCCAGCCCACCTTACTACGATCTGCTATCGAGGCCAAAGAGGGTAGCATCCAGCCAACATGGATGCGGTGAATAGCAATCATCGCTATCGCCGACGCCAATGCACCCGTTCCGTAGAGGGCACTGGCAGAGAGGAAATCCGCCGGCTTGTCTATCACACCAATTAATAGCAAAGGAGACAATCCGAAGGCGCGAGAGACCTCGTACGAAGCAGCCCGGAGCTCATGGTCTGCCGCAAGTGCGCAAGAAGCCACCGCTGTGTGCACCGAATTCAGCAACAGTCCGGTAGTGAGGACCATTGCCAGACCAGCAAATTGTGCTCCGGGCAGAAGGTAATTGGCAAGGAGTAGTGCGGGCGTACCTAGGAATAGAGCAGTCACGAGCATCGTTCCCATGGCGAGCCCACTCGCCTCTCGGGCGGCGTTATCGGACTTCTCGGGTTGACCAAGAAGTTGAACGGTTAGCGGATAAGTTCCCATGTTGACCACGCCAGCAATCAAACCCGTCATTGCAACCATCGCTGAGAAACGTCCTATATCGCTTCCTGTGAGAATCCGAGCGAGATTTAGAAAAACCAGGCCTTGGAGACCTGCTCGAAAAAACGAAGCAAGGCTGAGCCAACGGGCGGGCTTAATTTCTGGCGACACGAAGATGGTGAAGAAGAAGATCGATCACGGGCTGGCCAAGACCAGATCCATCACTGACGAGGCCGCCAAGATTGATCGCTTCCGCGATCGACACAGCATCGCGCCCTGCTAATTCAACTCCCAAAGGGCGTGGTGAAACGTCAGATGCAACTACCCGCAAGCCCGCAGTCAGTGCTTCTCGGACAAACATCGAGTCACCATCAGTTGATGTGGCGCGGATCAACAAATCGTAGGCGCTTAGTCTCGTGATTGAATCTGCGGGAGCCCACTGGCTGACGAACTGGACCCAACCCTCGGCGAACGCATCAGAGTGCCCTGATGGGTACTGTGCGGAGGGCCGAACCGGGAGGTCAGCCAATGAGGATATTGAGCCCACTTCTCCAGGCCAGCCATATGCAACTATGTCGAGCGAGGCCTCCCCGCCCTTCGAGCGAACATGTCTTACAGCTTGAATTGCATAGTCCAGTCCGTAAACTTCAACTGCGTTCTTATTGCCAAGATACGCAGAAGTTATGCATCTAATATTGGCACCATAGTTCGGCTCCCTAGCTACTGATGCCCTCCGGGGCGTGGCGCTCGATACAGGCGTGAAACAAGATGCCTCTATCGACTCTATCCGAATGTCGTCGAGCGCCTGGCGAACTTTGCTGCCGTTGGAGTACACGATCGGGAAAACATGTTGAGATATGTGATGGAGAAGCGGGAAGGGTGACCGCAGTCCAGCTCGTCCAAGTGACTCGCCCGTCGTATGCACAAAGAGGCACGACTCTCCGCGACAAATGGCAGCCAAGACAGTATGTGCCTTGGCTGATCTAATCGAGCTCGCCCAGAACACATTGTAAGGCGCAGATGTGCGATCGGTAACCGATTTCAAGACCGCTAGTGGCGAGCTCAGGTTCACGAGCGCAACTTCGTCGACTGCGTCAGAAGCGAGGAGACCGTGGGCTAGCGAGCGAGCAGATGAGCTCACGCCCCCATCGCTTCCGAGCTTGCTCCAGATGCGAATACTTGGTCGTGAACTCGGCGATTCTCTTCCTGAATGTTTTGCTCTCACAGCGAGTCGTCATGCGGATCGCGAGCGTTCGGAGCGCCGCCGAACGCTGTTGCGAGCTGATCCGGATTCAGCCGGAAAATGTCGCCTTTTAGAATGGTTCGTCGAACATCTTCGCTCAATGTTCTTTGTCCGACGGTGCGTGCTGGGACGCCAGCTACTATCTGGAAGGCCTCCACAGGTCGAGTCACAATGGCTCCAGCTCCTATCACCGCTCCTGATCCAATACTTGCGCCCTGCAGAACCACCGAATTTGCTCCGATCCAGACGTCGTCGCCAATCAGTGGCGGGTTGGGGAACTGCTCGTATGAAAGCGGATAGAAGCTTGAAGTGCCCACGCGACTGGACAAGATCGGATGATTGTGAGGGTGCGTGGGCGGACCTATTATCGAGTTGTAGCCAATCGAGCAGTACCGGCCAAGTGTTCCTGAAAATACGCGAGCTCCACCGTTGATGTAGCTATAGTCTCCGATGGCTGCGGACTGGCCAATATAAGTCCCATCCATGATCCAAACATGCATGCCAATAGTGGCACCCGGTGCGATGCCGCTACTACGAATCGTGAGATCTCGACGGATTAATCGTAGTCGTACGCTGTTGGCGAAAGTCCGGGCTCCCATGGTGCAACTCCCTTCTCGTCAGATTTAGTGAATGCTTCGCCGGCGATTGCACCAGCGTTTTTTGGTCGACTGGCAGCGATCATGATTGTGGCCAAGGCAAATGTGTATGACGCTTCCCTGAGGCTGAAATTGATCCTATTTAAATCGAGACTCATGAATACGAGAACTGCGCCCTGCGCTCTGAAATGCTTTCCAACACGCATGGCATCTACGGCGCAGAAGGTGAGTCCTACCAGAGCGCCACCGACAAATGCGTAGTAGATCGAAAAGTTGTAGGCAGCTTCGGCAGCAGGGTGGAAACCATAGCCGGAACCACTGGAGTTGCCGTTAACCGCGTCTGCGAAATCCCGTCCTAGCGTTGTGGGCGGGAAAGACGGAATTGCAGAGAGCAATCCCCGGATGTATGTCGTGCCGACTAGTGGAAATTGGCTGGAAAGATCACTGTTTGTGGAGCTTTTGATGGAAAAGAGAGACATTGCAGGTCCAGCGAACTCGTGGCTGCTGGGGTAATAGAGCGGTCTATCTTGCCCGGCTTCCTGAGTGGTCTGCACTGCCTGATCGATGGTGATTGAGCCATTCAAGAGTTCAGGTATCGCCCACCGATACCTAGCGAAAAGGAGTAAGACTAGGACTAGACTGCCAAGTGCCATCAGGCTTCGGACTCGCCCCAGTCGTTTTTGAAGAGATCCCCCGAAACTCCAGTCGAATGGTGTCTCTGCGATACCGATGAGCAGGGCGAGCCCCACGAACCTTCTGTCACCATTCACTGCCGATGCTGCTGCGAGTACACCGGCGATCAGTATGACGTAGCGTTTTAGGCGCCTGCGCGCTCTCGCATCACTCGTGCCACCGAGCTCTGTTAGAGCGATTGCGAGTGCAGTCATCATCGCGCCATAGAGAAGGAAGATGCTCGACCCGTAGCCCGACCGGTCACCGCGTCTGCTTGCTAGGACAGTGGAGATACCTACCGTTGACGCCAAGTAGACAATGGCTCCGGCAGCTATCAATGATGTTATAAAGAGTAGGCGTCCAGGGCTAATGGTCGGCTGTGTCGTGCGCTTAGAGAGTTCGATTTCATTGTTGAGTTTTCTTCGGTAGGGAGCCCCGACAGTCTGAACAGTTGCTACCACCCCGACATAGAACGACGTGGCCGCTATAGCGGCCGATGTTCTGCCAATTTGAAACCCTCCCCGATCGAGGATTTCGACAAATCGGACATTGCTGAGATCTGTTCGCAACCCCATTTCGAGGAGGATGGGGCCTGTGTAGACAGCGTAAACTATCAAGAAAAGGTCAGCGGCCGATTTCCGACCAGAGTGTTGTTGGCGCTTGATTAAAACCAACAGTGTCATGGTGATTGTGAATCCACAGATGGCCGCAGTCACTGGGCATCAGCCTTTCGGATCGGCTGTCGTCGCGAGAGTCTGGATGTAGTCGTGACTCGTGTGAGAATCATTGTCTTAGCCGAGGGCGCTAAGAGCAGCGTGAGTTGTGACACTGGCATCGTGCTGGGTTCGCAACAAACGAAGTTGGCGCATGCCTTGTTGATGCCCTTTTCCCTGATCGACCTTCTGCTTTTCACCGTTGATCGTGAGCTGGCGAAAGTTGTCGAGCACGATGGTTTGGCCTCGGCCGTTTGCTTCGATCAGTTCCTTGGGCGTCGCGGGGTTCGAGTCGGCGCAGTAGAGAATTGATGCGGTCGATCCATCCTCGTAGCCAATGAGGAGATGGTGAGTGTCGTGATGATCGACCCCCGGAGTGAGTGAATGGACCGCGGTTACTTCTTGATCGCCGGCGAGGTAGTGGCAGGTGTCGATGAAGTGGCAGACCTCGCCGAGGAGGCGCCCTCCCTCTCGTCGGTCGCTGTACCAGTGACTGGTTGCAAGCGGCCCCGCATTGACCCGGTAGGTCACGTGGATCGGTCCGGACCCGGATTCGAGCGACGTGCGGGCAGCAACGGCCATGGGGGAGTATCGACGGTTGAAGCCGACGTACAGCCTGCCGTCGTTGCGTTCGATCGCTGCTTCCACCGCCTCGAGCTGCTCCCAGGAAATGGCGAGAGGTTTCTCGCAGTACACGTGCTTGCCAGCATCGAGTCCTGCGATGACGTACTCGGCATGCGACGAGTGCGGGGTGGCGACGACGAGCACATCGACGTCGGGGTCATTGATCACGGCGTAAGCGTCACTCGAAGCCTTCGGAATCGACTCGCGTTCGGCGACACGCGTGGCGGAAACGCCGGAAGCCGAGGCGATGTGTACGACCGAGCCGTAGCCGGCTTCCTTGAGTGAAGGAATGATGACGCCACGTACGAAGTTGCCGGCGCCGAGGATGCCGACTCGGGGAGCGTTCGGCATCGGCTTCGTCGACCGCAAGGGTGCTGACGTGCGGACTGTGCGCTCGAGTTTGGCGGTGCGCGAATACGTGAGGACCACGCCGATCGGGTGCGCGTCCTTCGCGTCGAGAACGTCATAGGCCTTCTCGGCTTGGGCAATGTCGAAGCGATGCGTTACAAGATCGTCGACTGCGAGCCGAGCTGATGACATCAGGTCGATGACTGCCTCGAGGTTGCGGCCTTCGGTCCATCGGACGTGCCCGATGGGATAGTCGACGCCCCAATCCTCGTAGCTGCGGTCGTAACGCCCAGGTCCGTAGCTGCGTGCGAGTTTGAGATCGAGTTCCTTCATGTAGAAATCATTGCGATTGAGATCGAGCCCGATGTCGCCCACAGCCACCACGGTTGCTCGGTCCCGGCAACGATCGGGAACAGCCTTGATGATGCCCGAGTTGCCGGTGGCGCCTGCCGTGATGATCACGGTGTCGGCGCCGCGCCCTCGGCTCCAGTCGATGACTGCTGCGGTGGTGTCAGACCCTCGCTCGATGCTGCCGTTCACGCCGTGCATTGCGGCCATGTCGATGAGTCGCTGATCAAAATCGATACCGAACACGTCGCATCCGGAGGCGACCGCCATGCGGGCCGTGAGCTGACCGATGAGGCCCAATCCGACCACCAGGACCTTCGAACCCAGACGAGTGTCGGCTTGGCGAAGGCCGTGCAGCCCGACGGAGGCGACCGTGGCGAACGATGCCTGTTCGAAGCTGACGTTGTCGGGGAGCTTCGCTGCAAGAACCCAGGGGACCGTCTGGAACTCGGCGTGTGAGGCGAAACCGCCGCCGCCGGTGGCCACTCGGTCGCCGATCTGTAGGCCTCGCACTGCGGAACCGGCTTCGATGATCGTGCCGGAACCGGAATAGCCCAGTGCCAAATCGTCGGCCAGGCGGCTGCGCACGGCTGCGATGGTCGGCTTCAGGCCGTCGGTCTTCACCTTTGAAATGACCTGCTTGACCAGGTCGGGGCGAGCCTTCGCCTTCTCCAGGAGGCTTGACTGAGCCAGCTTGGTGACGGCCCGTTCGGTTCCTGCCGAGATCAAGGTGGCCTCGGTCTGCACCAAAACCGACACGCTGTTCATGAGCGGGGCCGGAGCCTCCACCACCGCAACAGGGCCGCCGCCGGCCGATTGCACTACCTGTTTCACGAATGAGACTCCCTTGAGTTGTCGCCCCTGCGGTGAAGGCGGGACAACGCTGCTCGTATCCCAGTCGGACCGGGCAGCCCGATCGATAGTAGTTCTGACTACGCTGCTTCGGGCGATTCGACGAGGTCTGTGGCAGTTTGCCCAGGAATCCAGCACATCTGCCTGTTCTGGACGGGACGAACACCTGCGAGGATCGGCGACCAGCCGACAACAGTGTTGGCAACGGCGACGAGATAGGGCAATGGTGGGCGACGACGAGACGATGGCGACGTACGCTCGATGCTCGCGTCCTGAGAGTTCGCGACCATTGGCGCCTCTCAAACGTCTGGGTGGCGTGGCTGTGGTCGGCGAGCTGGGTCTTGCGGACCGAACCGGTGTCACGTGAGAGCATCGAAGGAACCTGCGCAGACTATGAGAATCGGCTTTTTGACATCGGTGCCGCTCACGGTCGAGGCATTTTTTCTCGATTGGCTGGCGGAGTGGCAGGAGCGCGGCTGGGACGTTCACGTTGCTGCCGGTGGTCTTCGACCGGCCGATCTGACCTGCACTCGTACACCCACTTGAAGCGGATGTCTCAGAACCCCTCGCTCGACTCGGTTGCGGCTGTTTACGAGCTGAGCAAGTGGCGAGCTGGCAAGAATCTCGACCTGGTGATCGTCAACACCGCAACCGTCTCGGCCGCCTACCGTTTACTGCCCAAGGACGATGATGTGGCCTCGGTGTACTTCTGTCACGGCCTGCACTTCGATGGCCACACCGACAGCATCGGCGACAAACTGCTCGCCCGAGCCGAAGAGCTGTTGACCCATCGAACTGACGCTGCGGTCTGCATGAATGGTTTCGATCATGGGTTCTTCCTGGATCGCATGCCCGGGCATCGTGTGCTCCGACTGCCTGCGGGCGTCGGCCTGAACGCTGATTCGTGGATCCCGTTCATCAGGCCGTCGCTCACGAGTAGTCGGCCGGATCGCCCACTCCGGATTGTCTGGATGGGCTACTTCGTAGGGCGCAAGCGTCCGCTCGATGCCATCCGTGTGCTTGCCCGCCTGAGGGCCACCCCAGGGGTTGGCTACTCGGTTCTCCACGCTCAGCTGGAAATGTTGGGCGAGGGGCCGTTGATGGACGAGGCCAGGGCGCTGGCCGAACAACTCGACCTCCACAACGCCGTCTCGTTCCGGGGCCACGTCGACCCTCGTTCCTCTATGCAGCACGCTGATGTACTGCTGCACACGGCGAACTGGGAGGGCTACTGCCGCACCCTCATGGAAGCGGCCTACATCAAGCTTCCTGCCGTGTCCTACGCGGTCAAAGGCTGCGTCGATGTGGATGGCACGGTGGCGGTTGGTCAACCTGGCGACATCACGGCCCTGACCAATGCGCTCGTCGCCATTGCTGACGGGGAGTGCTTCGAGCCTCGGCGAGTCGACGCGTCGTGGGAAGCAGCATTCGAAACGGTGACTGCCTTCCTGCTTCGAGAATTCGGTGACCAGACGACGATCGACCTACGCGACATCATCGAACTCGATCGACGAATCGTTGATCTGGATCTTGTGGAATCGCAAGAACCGGAAGGCTCGAGCGGGCGCGGCTAGCACACCGGTCTGGGTTTTGTTGCGAGCACGTTGCGGTCTGGTGGTTGCGTAGCCGTCGGCGGATCTGAACCGAGCGGAGGAGATCGTGGTGTCGCAAGGCGGGGACGCCATGTTCTCTTCCAAACCTGGGTGAGGTAGACCGTTGGTTGCTGGGTGCTTCTGCTCCAGATGACGAGACATCGAGTCTCTACTATCAATGTTTGATCAGCTCACCGAGAAGTCGGTGTCCATCCACCCCATGTCCATCGTTGTCGACGAAGGTGTTGGCACATGGGCGATCACCACTGCAGTGAATGAACAGCAAGAAATGATTGGCGGTCCCATGAACGAATTCCCAGCTTGGATCAAGAAGAGTCGGCCCCTCGGGCTCGGACTTCTCGGGGCCGCCGCATGGCTGGCCGCCCTCGGCATGGCAACAGCCACCCGGCTCTCCATCGCGGACACTGGCGTCATGTGGCGGCCGCTGATCGGTCTGGCCCTCATTGCGGCGCTCACCCAGGCCGCGTGTGACACCTGGCAGCGTGGCCTGCTCGGAGCCTTCCGGATCGGGTCGGTCGATGAGGCCATGTCGGTCATCAAGACCTGGTCGATCACCTCAGTGGTGGTTGCTTTCTCCAACTACTTCCTCCTCGGTCGCCCAGTTCCAACGATCGCACTGGCGCTGTCGCTGCCGCTGGCGCTCACCACCATGCTCGGTGCTCGCTTTGCCTGGAGCCTCTTCCAGCGCTCGCTGCGGCGCCCGTCGATCGATTCACGGTCGAAGAAGGTCATCGTGTTCGGCGCCGGCGAAGGCGGCGACCAGATCATTCGGGCCATGCTCAATGATCGCTCCAGCCGCTACGTGCCGGTCGCCCTCATCGACGACGACCCGGCGAAAGCCCGTCGCCAAATCATGGGCGTGCACGTGAAGGGCACCAGCAAGGACCTGGTCGCGGTCAAGAGCGTGACCGGTGCCGAGGTGTTGCTGATCGCCATTCCCTCGGCCAAGGCGTCGCTGATCTCCCAGGTCGATGAGCTCGGGCAGAAGGCCGGGCTCGACGTCCGAGTGCTGCCTTCGACAACCGAACTGGTGGGTTTGCTCTCGGCTGGTGACATCCGCGAACTCACCGAGGCCGATCTGCTCGGCCGAGACGAGGTCGACGTCGACATGGTCTCGATCCGCTCCTACCTTTCGGGCAAGCGGGTGCTGGTGACCGGCGCCGGTGGTTCGATCGGTAGCGAACTGGCCCGTCAGCTGGCCCAGCTCGACTGTGAATCGCTCATCATGCTCGATCGAGACGAGTCTGGCCTTCATGGCACACAGCTCGCCATCGAAGGCAAGGCGCTGCTCGACACTCGCTGCCTGGTGGTAGCCGACATTCGTGACCGTGAGCGAGTGTTCGAAGTGTTCGCGGAGCACCAGCCGCATGTGGTGTTCCACACCGCCGCTCTCAAGCACCTCACGCTGCTCGAGCAGTACCCGGAAGAAGGTCGCAAGACCAACGTCGAGGGCTCACGCAACCTGCTCGACGCCGCCGAGGCGGTCGGCGTCGAATGCTACGTGAACGTCAGCACCGACAAAGCCGCTGACCCGACCAGCGTGCTCGGTCGAACCAAGCTCGAAGCCGAGAAGCTCACCGCAGCGAAAGCGTCGACTGCCGACGGCAAGTTCGTTTCGGTCCGCTTCGGCAATGTGCTCGGTTCCCGTGGTTCGGTGCTCCCCATCTTCCGCCACCAGATCCAAAAGGGCGGACCGATCACCGTCACCCACCCTGACGTCACCCGCTACTTCATGACGATCCCCGAAGCGGTTCGACTGGTGCTCCAGGCTGGCGCCATCGGCAGACCGGCCGAGGTCATGATCCTCGACATGGGCGAGCCGGTGAAGATCGTCGATCTGGCCAACCAACTGATCCGGCATTTCGGTGCCGACGTCGACATCGTGTTCACCGGTCTGCGCCCCGGTGAGAAGATGGACGAGATCCTCATCTCACAGACCGAGATCGCGGTCACCCGCGAACACCCCCGGATCATGCACGCCATGCCCCATGACGGGCGGACGGCCTCTTCTGTTGAGGCAAGCACTTCTGGCCAGGGCGCAACCGACGATGACATCGTTCAGGCCGGAACGACGGCCGGCAAGCCGCCTCCCGCTTGCACCGGGTTGACCACAGTGGTGTAGTGGATCGGTGTCGCGGTGCGGTGTCGCGATCCAAGTGGCCGCCGCACACTTGGACCGCTCCCAAAAGTTAGAGACTCCAAGCAACAGCGTTGCAACGACGCCTCAGCGAAGGCTGATGATGCGCTTTTGCCACAACACCGAGCCTGAGCGTTGTGCCAGCTCGGCGGCGGCGTCGAGCAGGACTGAGCGTTCAGCCGAGCCCTCTGGCAGTAATCTGGCCAACGAGACGTCGGCTGGCCCACGGTCGATGACCCCGGTACCGAGAATGACGATGGTGCCCGACAGCGGCTGAAGGACGCGGGAGATTTCGTTGGCGATCGAGCGATCACCACGATCCCTGGCAGCGACAGCGATGTCGACCAACGAGGCCGCCATCGTCGGGCCGAGCGAATGCCGCCACGACTCCATCGTTGCCACCGGCGGTCGTGTGCGCTCGATGGCCTCGTCGACGCGACCAGCGCCCATCAGAGCGCTGGCGATGGCCGACTGGACTGGCCCGTGCGCCAACGCGCCGGGTACCTGGAGGAGCTTGGGGAGGAGAGACCCATGGGTCCCGTCGATCCAGTGGGCGAAGAACAACTGAGCGAGCCGGGCTTCGTCGGCGCCGACAAGGGCGAAACGCCGGCCAAGAGCGTGCGCCTCGCTCGAGCGACGTTCGGCTTCCACGCGGTCGTCGTTGGCCATGGACAGCATCGAACGAACGAGCCCGGCATGCCACTGCGCCCTCACCGATTCGAGCTTGACGCCAAGATGTTCGAAGACCTCGAGCGCTTCGACTGCCCGTTCTGTTTGCCCCAGCACATAGAGCTCGGCCATCTCGAGTTGACTGGCAACCAACTGTTGATCATCGGTCAGGGACGACGCCGAGGAGGTGAGGGCGGCTCGAATTCGGTCGAGTCGGTCGGTGGGGTGGGCGAACACATTGACGAAGTGCTCGGCCCGGGCCAATTCGTGCCGGTCGAGCGGATCGGTCGACTCGTGCGCCTCGGCCAGGTAGCGCTCGGAACAGGGCCGATCGCCGATATCGGCGGCCAGGATCGACAGGGCAATCGCTCGTTGGCCACGCGACCGTGGGCCGAGTCGATCGCTCGGAATGCGCTCGAGTAAGCCGAGCCGTTCGGGTTGGCCGTATCGGGCAGTGTCATCATGCTGACCCGCGAGCACCAGATCGAGCGCCAACTCCCAATCGTCGACCTCAGCAGCCAGCGCGAAGGCGGCGGCACGCGCCGTGTCGGCCTCGTCATGCTGGCCAACGCGACTGAGGCACACCGCCATCTGACCCCGGGCAACAGCCCCGAGCGATCCGTCAGCCAGCTTGTCGGCGGTGCGTAGATCGCTGAGCGCGTTGCTGACCGACCCGTGGCGAAGGTGATCCTGGGCCGATGCTTCCAACGCAGCCAGCACCACGGCCTCGTCGAACGCTGGCGCAGCCGCCAGGAGATGGTGGGCCCGGGCATGTGACGACGTTGCCGATGCGACGGCAGAAGCGTGCATGGTCCGAAGCTGGGAACGAGTGACGGCATTCTTGAACGCCAGCGCAGCAGGGGAGTGCTGCACTCGATAGGCATCGAACCGAGGGCCGTCGATCAACAAGCCCCGGTCGGTCAGACGGTCGAGCGATTCGAGTGTTTCGTCGATCGTGTGGCCAGAAACCGTGGCGATCGCAGACAACCGGGCAGACTCGCTGACGCCCTGTCCGAGCACCGACACCGCCGAGCCGACGAGTACATCTTGGTCGTGGAGTCCGTTCAGCAGCGAGGTCACCACGTCGTCGGGCGAACCGAGGGAGGACGGAGGTTCGAACGTCACCGGATCGGTGGCATCGAAGACCGCATGCAGGAGACTGGGGAGACCGCCCGAGAGATGCAAGGCGGCCTCGGCCAGTGGAGCGACGGCGGCTGCTGAAGCAGTCGGAAAGGCCAGCTTGACGGACTGGGTGACGGCTTCCAGGTCGAGCGGTTCGAGCACGATGGTCGAGCGATTGTGCCCATCAGTACCGGCGAGCACCGCCGGCGTTTGGCCTCGAAGGGATGCAGTCAACAACGTCAGATTGCGTACCGAACTTCCGCGGACGAGGAACCCGAGGAGTTGGGCACTTGGCGTGTCGAGGTGCTCGGCGTCATCCACGACCAACACCAACGGTCGATCTGACACCGACCGTTCGACCAGGTCAGCGGCACGGCTCCATAAAACGGTCTGATGGATGGCGTACGTCGTGGAGTGGTCGTCGACACCGGTGTGTGTGGGTCCATGGTGCTCAGCCAGCCGTTCGGCCAAGGTTTCCAGGGCAGGTCGAAGTTCGGGGAGAGCGGCGAGCGCGTCTTCATAGGCAAGCGAGGAGGGGCTGGCGTTGACGAAGCGGACGGCTGCTCCTCCGTCGAACAACACTCTGGCAACCCGGGCCAGGAAGCGGCTCTTGCCTGCCGCCCAGTCGCCCTCGATCGCCAAATGTCGAGTTGAGGTGGCTGCCCTCAACCATTCGACGGCGTTGCCAAGCTGGGCGTCACGTCGCACAGCAGCTTCGGAGGCAGCGACCGTCAGCTGCTCAGGGAACCGCCGGGCGAGGTCGGCGGGTTGGGCAGAGCGACTCGTGGTCGGGAGACGACGCGCAGCAAGGGAGTCGGCGAACTCGTCGAGTGAGCGGCACGCCGCGTTACCCAGCTCGTGGCGAAGGATCGCGCTGTTGGTTTCGACCGTGGCCATGGCGCGGGCTCGCTCGCCGGCATTGGCGTCGGCGGTTGCGGACAACGTGGTGAGGTGCTCGTCGAACGGATCGGCGAGGGCGGAGGACCGCATGACGTCTCTGATCGCGACCGACACTGGACCGTGCTGCTCGGTCACGAAGGCGTCGAGCACTCGCCTGCGTGCGGCGAGGATCTGATTGGTCGACTGGGCCAGTCGATCGCTCGGATCGACCCCTTCGTAGGGAACGGTCGGCTCCAGAAGCCAAACGAGGTCGTCGGTCCATTCGGTTGCGGTGCGTGGGGCCAGGAGCAGCCAGGCGTCGACATCGGCCGGGGCGAGATCGAGGCGGCACACCCCGCCCCTGGTTGGGACCTCGGCCGGAGCCAGCATGATCCGGAGCCGGGAAAGGTGGTTGCGTAGCGAGGCCGACCACGACGTAGGCAGCGTGTCGCCCCATAACTCGTTGGCGACCGAGTCGATGGGAAGACCACTGGGGCCGGCGGCCACGAGCACAGCCAACAGATGACGGTGTACCCGAGACAGCGAATGATGGGTGCCATCTGGCCCATCAACCGCAATTGGCCCCAATACTCGTAACACCCTGCTTACTCCCTCGTCGTGATGGCGGTTGCTCAAACTCCTTGCGACGCTGCCAGGCCATCAAGGCAGAGGAAGGCGGCCGCAACGCTAGCACCTGACATCGGTTGTGCGAGTTGTCTGAACGAGCAGGTCGCGACGTCCTCGAGAACCACCGTTGCCACAACGAAGTTGAGCAGTCCGCCGCCAAACGAAGACTCGATTCGACCAGATGAACGACTCGACCGTGTCCACGGAGTTGCCGAGTGGAGGAATATCGACGATTTCTCGTTTCTCGACAGGCGTCGTATTAACGTTCGGGTATCGGACGTTTTCATTTCTTGCCTAAAAAAGAGCTGCGCTACTTGCCAGACCGGCGTGTTCCGTCTTGGGTGGCGGCCACACCTCCTGCGATCGCCGCGCCAATCGGTGCACCCCGACCTATCGAGCGAGCCGAGGCCGACTCGCTGCGAGAACTGTTGTTCGTTCCGTTCATCGACCTGCGCGATCAACGTCACACCCCAATCGCTGGTGATGCGTCGGTCAGTCCCTTCGACAGCTTCGAGTCGAGCCACGATGCTGATCGCGCATCGACGGCCGGTCGCTCCTAGCTGCTCCGCAGCTTGTCCTTCGAGGCGCTCTTACCTTCGACGGCGGCGTTGCCATTGGAAGGCGCGGTCGGGCGGAGGTCGATGTCCAGCGGCTGGATGGCAACCAAACCGGGGGTCGCCTTGCTGTCACGGCTCGAGCCCAACAGTCGCCCCTTGCGCTTCTTCGTGTTCTTGCCGGCACCCTTGCCGCTGTAGTTGGAGTAGCCGGCCTCGGGCTTGGTGCCAACAAGTACGATTCCCAACACGTTGCCGCCTGCTTGGCGCAGGCTGTTGATCGCTCGGGTGAGTTCGTCGACCGTCGTGCCGCCGGCGAGCGCGGTCACGATGGTGGCGTCGCTGCGGCGGCTGAGCGCCATGGCATCCGACACCGGCAACACCGGCGGAGCATCGAGAATGAGAAGATCGCTGGCTTCGTTCGCCATGACGAGCGCCGTGCTGAACCCATCGGAGACCACGAAGTCGGCTGGGCTCGGCGGCAAGGGTCCTGCCGGGATCACCCGGATCGTGGCCACCGGACTGGCAACGTCACATGCCAGTTCCCGCACTGGCGTGCTATCGAGCGCAGCGTTGGTGATGCCGCACTCAGTGCTGAGCCCAAAGACTTCGGCCAGGCGTGGTCGGTGGAAGTCGACGTCGACGAGGAGCACGTCTCGACCGAGCGCTGCCATGGCCCAGGCCAGGTTCGATGCGGTGGTGGTCTTGCCCTCGGCCGGGTTGGCGCTGGTGATCACGATGGACGACACCGCCTCGCCGGCAAAGATGAACTGCAACGAGGATCGGAGCCGGTGGTAACCGTCGGCGATCTCGCTGGTCTCGGGATTGGCAGCGGCCAGGGCCGGGTCGACCGAGTCCGAGGTTGCGAGCCCACGGGGAATGCTGGCCAGTACCGGAACGTCGAAGCTTCGCTCGATGTCTTCACGGGTCTTGATGGTCTGATCGAGGCTCTCTGCCGCCAGCGCCAGCGCCACACCGAGAACGGAGCCGGCAACGAGTCCGAGCAGCACGGTGCGCCACAGTGGGGCGTTGCTCGACGACGCGGGAGGGGAGGCCTGCGAAATGACTCGGGCGGTACCCTCCGAAGCGAGCTGGCCGTCGAGTTGGAGTTTGGTGATGCTGGAGGAGATGGAGGTGATCTCGGCATCGATCAGGGTGAGTTCGGGAGCGATCGCCGTTTCGGTTCGCCGATACTCACGGTCGAGCTGGGTCTGGCGGGGGCTGCCTTCTTCGGCTGCGGCCAAACGGTCTTCGATGGCGATCAATGGCTCGACAACGGCCTCTCGCTCGACTCGCAGCTCGACCAAGCGATTACGGAACTGTTCGATGGCGCTCGTGATCGAGTCTGATGCTCGTTCTTGCTTGATCTCGACGTAGGTGGCTGCTGCTGCATTCGCATTGAGCGCAGCACGGTCGGCCTCGCTCGCTGTGCCGGTGAAGCGAAGCACATCGCTGTCGGGGGCGGCAACGACACTGAAGCTGACACCGAAGTCGGCCCGCTCGGCGAGTCGGGTGTTGAACTCGTCGGAGGAGGTGAGGGAGATCTCGTTCTCGATGTCTCGGTTCCGCACCTGAATGTTCTGCGACGCCTGATCGACTGCCTCCTGGGCAGCTGAGTCAGCCAGAAGGACCTCGGCCGTCGCCTGGAACGATGGTGCAGCGCGCAAGGACATCGCCGATGCGATGCCACCGAAGACGAGAATCGAAACGAGAACCCAACCCCAGCGTCGTTTCAAGATCGCCAGGTAGTCGCCGAGATCGAGTTCTTCAGGTGTGATTCTCGCCTTCGTCATGGCTGACAACGGTAACCTCCCAAGCGGCTGCGCATAGTGGTCAATACACCCAACGGAATGCCCGTATGCGCCTATGGTCGAGAGTTCTTCTACTCAAGAGATCGACGTGAGCGGACAGTACCGTGGTCGTCACCCGGAGCGACGGATGAAGGCGGAGATGATGAGCAGCAAGCAGCGGCCCAAGCAGAACGAAGTCATAGACCTCAAAGAAGTCCGAGACCAGGGTCGAGACGTCGATCGGACAAACAAATCAGGGCTGAGCCGCAAGAGCCCTCGCCACTCACCGCCGCGACGCTCTGGACAGCACCTGACCATTCTCGTGGGTGAGGAGGCCGTGGAGTTACAGGACCAGGGAGCCGAGCCAATGGAGCTGCGACGCTCGATGTTCGAATCGGAACAACGGGTCATCAGCGTGAAGACCGTCGACTTCCACTCGGGGCCAGCTGATAGGTCGCTCGGGAAACCCAACGGCACGATTTGGCAGCGACTGCTGAAGCGTCGCTCGTAGCAATCGCATCGTGATGCACGAACGCACGCCCCCTTCCGGCGAGGATCTTGCTAGCACAAGAGCGGCCGAGCCCGTGACCGCCGACGACGTGCGCAGCGCCCTGTTCACCCAGCGACGACCGCTGATCAAGCCGCTGTTCGAGCCAAACCGGCCCGCCGGCGTTGCCTTCGAGCACCCACCAAAAGCCCCTGACTCATTCCTCGGACGGCTCATCGCGTTTTTCTCGCGCTGAGAGACCACATCGTGCAGATGCACCTCGGCGAATGGGCAGCCGGCAAGTCCGGACTTGGGGATCGCGGGGCCGATCTCGACGCCGGGCCGGTCCGACTCGATCAGGAACGCGGTTTGGGCCCAGACCCGATGGCCGAGCCGTTGACCAGCGACGGCATCCACCGCTCGAGTTGCTGCGCCGAACCCGCACTCTCGAGTGCACGCTGCATGGCGAACACCTGCGAAGCAATGGCGAACACGGTGCCATGCGAATCAGTGCCCAATCCCAACCCCTCGAAGGCCAGGAGCGCCTCGACGATGGATCGGCCCTGGCCGCCGTGGGCCGGATCGACCAACAGCCCGAGGATGCCGTGCGATGCCGCAAGCGCCCAGGCATCGGCATCGAACGTGACCGTGTCGGCGGGAAGCGCGAAGCAGAGCATCTCCCCGCGCAGCGGGCCTTGCGTGAGTTGGGCCACGTACACCCGGTCACGATCAGCGCGAGCGGGCGCGACATCGGGTTGATTGCCCGAAGTAACCCGCTCCAAGCGAAGTTCCCGGCCGCGCTGGATGCCGACACCCGAGGCTGGGACACTGCCCGAGTCGCCAGAACCCCTCAACTGGCAAAACACCGAAACGTAAGGGAAATACATTCCCGCTGCGCCCCCATTACCAGTCGTTACGCGACACCCCCCAACAAGACTCGGGGTCGAGCCTTGATTCGGGAACTCGCCCGAGCCGAGGCTCAGGCCCAGGGCCGCTGCTCGGTGCCGACCTCTGTCGGTTCTTCGACTGCGGCTGGCGCACGTACGCCCGGGTCGCGACGTAGTGCCACGCAGTACGACTCGAAGATCCGTTGCTCCACCTGGCCCCAAGAGAAGTGGCGAAGCACACGGTCTCGGGCTCGCGAAGCCTCTACGGCGAGCAGTGCCGGGTCCGACTGACGTTGCATCACGGCACGAAGCAGCGCCGGGATGTCGGGCACCACGGCGCCCGCCGACTGGTCGCCGATGCCGATGGAATCGATCATGCCGGCCACATCGGTGGCCACGACCGGCGTGCCGCTGGCGAGCGCCTCCAACGTGACGAGCGACAATCCCTCCCATGCCGAGGGCTGGATGACCAGGTCGGCCGCACGAAGCCAGCGTTCCGGCTCGTCGGTGGACCCCCGGTACAACACACCCTTTGGTTCCAGTGCTGCAAGTCGATGACGCGACTCGTGGGTCGCGGGACCGACGATCACCAGCTTCCAGGTGGATTCCGACAGCGGCGAGGCCGCCCATGCGTCGGCCAGCTCGAGCTGTTGTTTCTGCTGCGAGACTCTGCCGAGGCAGAGGACAAACGGCGACGGGACGCCGAGGTCGTGGAGGTCGTCGTGAGCCCGATCAACATCGGGCCGGAACCGCTCGGTATCGACGGCCGATCCCACCATGTGGAACTCGCCCCTCAGGCCGGCCGCAATTGCCTCGCGGCGCTCGCCCTTGGAGAGTACGAGCACGTGTTGATGGCGTCGGATCGCCCAGCGTTCCGACGCCAATGCCAGTATCGACGCCGGCCCGCTGCGGTTGAACGACCACGCGTGCGGCTGATAGACGGTCTTGGCACTATGGCGCTTGTCGAAGGCAACGGCGAGACCGGCAAAGTACGAATGAGCGTGCACCACATCTGGGCCCACCGAATCGATCACCTGCGAAAGATGCCTCGCATAGCGGCGAAGCGACACCGGCGTTCTGCGGTCGAGTGAAGCCGCAATGGTGCTGGCACCGGTGGCGAAGTCCAGCGGGCCAGCCACATGCACGTCGAGCCCGGCGCGCATCTGCTCGACAGCGAGATCGGCCACATAGTGTGGAACGCCGCCGTTGTCCGGCTCGTAAATGTGAAGGACCGTGAGCCGTCCCGGATTGGTTCGCAGATCGATGGTCACGTTCGATGATTCGGTTATGCGACCTCCGCGGCCGTTCGACTTGCCAAGTTGTTCCTTCACGAGGTCGTGCGATTCGGTGGCATGTCGCTGACGGACGAGGGCCCACGCTGTTTTCAGCATGATTTGGAGGTCTCCGGACAAGGTCCACTGATCGATGTACAAGTTGTCGTACTTGACGCGTTCCTCGATCGAGGTGTCACCGCGTAGTCCAACGACCTGAGCGAGCCCGGTCAGCCCAACCGGCATGCGATGACGATCGGCGTAGCCGGGAAGCTCCTGTGCGAATTTCTTCGCGAACTCGAGCCGTTCGGGTCGAGGACCAACCAGCGACATGTCGCCGACGAGCACATTGAACAACTGCGGCAGTTCGTCGATCGCCGTTGCCCGCATCAGTCGACCGATCGGTGTGACCCGAGACGGGTCTGTCCAGCCCTGATGTTCGATGTCCGACACCGTCATGGAACGGAACTTGTTGATGACGATCGTTTGTCCGTTCCTGCCCAAGCGCTCCTGGCGGAAGAGGATCGGGCCCCGAGTCGTGAGCTTCACTGCAAGTGCGGTCCCCACCAGCGCCGGCAGCAGAAGCACAATGGCGATGAATGACGCCACCACGTCGATCACTCGCTTGAGGACCAAGGTGATCTTGGGGTGCGCCGACGGCTGAAGTCGCACCAGGGGAAAGCCGCGAATCCGATCGGGCGACATCGAATCGAGACCCAGGCCGAGTTCGTAGAACCGCGGCACGACAAAAACGGGCAGACCGACACCATTGGCCCAGCGCAGAGCATCGACCAGTTCGGGTATCGGACGTTCGAACGGCGTTACCACCAATCGATCGGCGCCCGAGGACGCCACGGCTGCGGCGAGGTCGTCGAGGCCCTCGAAGATCGGCCACGCCGCGGAATCTCTAGAGAAGTCACCGGATGACGCGCCGGACCCTGGCGAAGTGGACGAGACAAAGCCGACGATGTCGACGCCGTAATTCGGTCGGACGGCCAACTCCAACGCGAATTCTTCGGCCAACCGGCCGGTTCCGAGCACGAGGGCCTTCGACCGGAGCCTACCCCTCAACCAGATCGAGCGGAGCACGGCTCCACTCACCATGAGCGCCAACACTGCAGCCCCGCACTGGACGAATGCCAGGGCCACGATCGAACCCAATTCCGGCGTCTGCGCATTCACCACGGTGGCCGCTATGACGCCTCCGGCGATACCGAAGGCGGTGGCCACCGCAATCGATGTCAGATGCGACGTGACATCGGGCACCATCCGAGTCCGCAGGACCCCTCTGGCACCCATCGACAACAGTGAGAAAAGGCCACAAGTGACTCCGAAAGCGGGACGATTCGTCCAGATGCCCCAACCGATCGAGGCGATCAGGAGACAGAGCAGCATCGCCGTCGCGTGAATGAAGCTCCCGGCCCATGCCTTACTGGAAGTCCGGAAAGACGATACCGCAACTCGGAAAATGGATTCACCGCTCAATTCGTCTCGCGCCAATGACGAGGGGCTCGTCTTCTTTGTCACAGTTTCCTCCACTGCTGGATGCTTACCCACGCCTAGTCCCAGCCTGGACGAGTACACCACAGTTGGGCGACTTCGTCGATGAGCGCATGTGCCCTCGAGCGCGTCTGCCGCACCGTGGCGAGATCTGGTCGCGTTCAAAGGGTGGTCGCTCCACCATTTCCAGTTGATCCAAACCAACGTCTCGAGATTCATCCCACCGTTGACTACGCGGTAGTCGGGAACTCATTTCTCAATTCAAATCGACATGTTCGTTGGGTGAAGCGGCCCTGGTGCTCCCACGATCGTGAGCTATCCTTGGCTGCTTATGTCATCATCGTGCAAGCCTGTCGCCCTGAGGCCTCATGGGATTAGTGGAGCGGCGGGAAGCGTCGGCCGAGACGGCCGATCCATTCCCTGGCGCTTCCATGCGAAGGGTTCGGCGTCGTGATCGGGCCACTGGTGGCGGTTTGCCTCGTCGCCATCATGGTTTTCGGGGCGTTCAAACTGCCCCTTTCGCGGACCAATCCCATCACCGTTCTCTTCCTGTCTTTCGGTGCCTTCTACGGCATGCGCCTGATGCTCATCGGCTTCTCGCTCGACGACCCCTTTCCCGAGAGCCAGTTTGCCGATCGCGACGTCGACGACATGCTGGCCCGCACCGGGATAGTTTTGGTGATTTTCATCGCGGCTATCTTCGTGGGTCTCGCGGTTTCACCAAGGAACTCCGGCGAGCAGCGCGACAAGAAAGGCTGGGTTTTCCTCGATCGCGAGCCGAATCCCAAGTTTCACCTCCTAGTGCTCTTGGCGATCACCGCCGTGGCATCGCTCGTGTCGTTTGCTCTCCTCGTGCGCTTCGGTGGGCCCTCGGCCATGATCCAGTCGGCGAAAGTCGACAAGCAACTGGCCGGGCTGTTCCCGCTGCGCGTCCCGGCAACGCTGGGTACGGCACTCGCCAGTGCCCTTGTGATCGATGCCGTAAGGCGGAAGAACTGGTTTCTCCTCTCTATGGCGGTTACGTCTACCGTCCTGAACGGGTTGTCCGTCATGCTGTGGGGCGCGCGTTCCGCCATAGTCACCGGTCTGGCCATCGTTGTCATCGGCCTGATGTTCCCGCCCGGTTCACAGCAGAAGAAGACCAACAGCCGTGTGCTCCTCAAGTTCGCCGCCGTGGGCCTGCTCGTGGTCAGCGCGGCGTTTGGCCTTCGAGCTGTGAGAGAACTCTCCTTGAACGGCCAACTGCTGTTTCAGGAAGAAAGCCTCTACCGCCGGGTCTCACTGGCCACCAACTCGATCTATCTCGATGCGAGCCTGCTCGTCGTCGACGATTTCGACGAGGTCTACGAGTTCCGCGATGGAGAGGACTTCTTGAACGGCGTCTTCGGCATGGTGCCCAGAGCCGTCTGGTCGGGCAAACCCACCTCGATCGTACCGGGCGTCTGGATCCGGCAGAACTATGAACCCGATGCGCGCAACGGCTGGCCGGTGGGCGCTCCGATCATGTGGTACGTCAACTTCGGCCTGGCTGGGGTGGCGATTGGGGGCGTGATCACCGGCATGGTGTTCCGCTGGATCGGGCTCCAGTACGAACGCGCCGCGCCCTCCGGTCTGAACATCTCGCTTTCGGTGACACTGGCCATCGGGGTCTTTCATCTCGGCGTCGAAGCAGAGACACCCTCGCGGATCGTGGTCATCGCACTGCCGTTGTTGCTCACGAGCAAGGTCATCGAACGACTGTCTTATCCCTCCGTGCGCGACGCTGACGACGACAAGGCGCCGGTACCTCCGATCGAGCGCTCCGAAGCGGACGTAGGACGAACGGCCCTCGAGTCGTTGAGCGCGGGTCCGCACGTCATCTAGTTCGCGGGTCCGCACGTCATCTAGGTGCGGATCCGTCGGTCTTCCAGGATCCGGTCGACGGGCCGAAACCGAATACCCCTTGCACCAGATTGGACTGGGTGGCGATACCCGTGAGTCCGATCGCCCATAAGATGTGCCCGAGATGCCTATCAGCCCGTGACTATCCTTCTAAGGGTGAACCACGAACCAGACTTGAGCCTTAAACAGTTCCTGGCAGTCCTTCGACGTCGAATGGTGTGGGTCCTGGTGCCCGTTCTCCTCCTGAACTTGCTGGTGCTCGTTTACGGAGTGACCAAGACCTCGAATTACCGTGCCACCGCCCGAGTCCTGATCGGTAATTCCGCTGCACAGCAAGTTGTGCTCGGCTCCGACCAGAACGCCTCGCTGGCGGCTCGGCAGATTGCGAACGAAATCACCTACGCCCAGTCTGATGTGGTCGTCGCCGCCGCCAAAGACAGAATTGGCGAGTTGTGGCCCGTCAGGGTGGTTGCCGGTGCTTCCGGTGACCAGCTTGAGTTCGTTGCCACTGCCGGCAGCCCTGCGGCCGCAGCCGACGTGGCCAATGCCTGGGCCGGTGCATACGTCGAGGCCAAGCGGGTCGACGCGGCGGTGAGTATCGACGCGGCAGTCGCTGAGCTCACCGGACAACTTCGCGATCTTCGAGTCGAGCGTCAGGAATTGCGAGCGCCGCTCGACGAGATGCGCGCCGCTGCGGCGACCGAGGTCGATCCCGATAGGCGGTTCCTCGCCGACCAGCAGATCGCTTTGCTGACCGAGGACCTGGCCGCCGAGTTGAACCTGCTCGACGTTCAGCAAGAGTCCATCGGTGGTGCGGTGGCCGAACTGCAATTGCGAGGGCAATTGGCGACCACCGGTTCGGCACGCGTCGTCAACGAGGCACTCCCGCCTCTGACCCCCGCCAACGACACGCTAGCACGCGACATCATCCTGGGAATCGTGGCCGGGACGATCCTGGGCTTGACCCTGGCCTTCACCCGGGACACACTCGATTCCTCGGTGAGCGATCTCGACGAGCTTGCCCGACTGACCGGCGTGCCTGTGCTCGGCACCATTCCCGTGGTGCCGAAAGCCATGCGTGTGCCTGGCAACGAGTTGGTCACCAAGGACCGTCCGAACACCCCGTATGCCGACGCCTACACCCGTGTCCGGGCCTCGGTCGACTTCTTCAAGCTGAGTCAGAACCTTCATTCGCTCTTGATCACGAGCCCCAACCAGGGCGATGGCAAAACTGTTGTGGCGACGAACCTCGGCTGGGCGATGACGGCCCGCAACGACAACGTGATTATCGCTGACTGTGATCTGCGGCGTCCGCGAGTCGGCCGGATATTCGGACTCGAGCATGCCGACGGGATCACCGACCACCTGCTCGACAACGTTACCGTCGACGATCTCATCAACCCGGTGTCTATCGACGAACGAACACTCGGGATCATAACGGCCGGTGACATTCCACCGAATCCTGCTGACCTCATCTTGGCCGACGCCTTCGTCGCCCTCATCGAGAAGCTGCGCACGACGGCCGATCCACTCATCCTCGACGGACCGCCCGTCTTGGCGGTTAGCGATGCGCTGCAGCTCGGCCGTATGGTCGACGGCGTCATCGTCGTTCTTCGGTGGGGATCGACCTCGCGCCAGGATCTTGTCGCCGCGATGGACGAGCTCGCGACGGTTGGGGCCAATGTCATCGGCACCGTCGTCGTCGGGGCACGCGCCCGCGGCGCCAACGACTACTACGAGGCCGATCCGCAGAAGACGCGTCGTCGTTCGATTCGTCGATACTCATGGATGGCGAGCGCCCGTCCGTCGGTGACTGCCAAACCATTGGCCGCACCAACGACGACGTTCACACCGTCGAAGGTTGTGGAGCCGCAGACGACGGCATCTATGGCTGTACCGTCGAAGGTCAAGTCGCCGAAGGGCGAGCCATCGCGCGATCACGACCGTGGCCGAGGCTAGCGTAGCCAGCATCGACCTTTTTTGACCCCTATCCATGAATCGGTGAGCCTCGATCGATGGTCGAACAGAACGATTCGATTACCTCGCCGATCTATCATCGCTGCCGCACCCATACCGGCAGCAAACACCGGCGAGGGTTGCAGCCCAGGCGCTCGAACTCCAGCAAACAGTCAAGCACGGTCCGATCCGTCTGGAACCGCTCGCCGATGTCATATAGGGCCTCGCTATCCAGAGATCCCCGACGGCGAGAAGGGCATGAGATGGTGGCCACAGACAAACGGCGAGGCCGAGCGGTTCATCCGGACTCTGCACGAGGAGTGCGCCTGCGCGAAGGCGTTTCTGTCAGACGATGAACGCTTTGCAGCGCGAGACGAGTTACTTCGTCTCTGCGATCATCGTCGGCATTCCACCTTTATCCGCAGCCGCCAGCGAGCAGAGTGGATCAACCCTGTGCCAATTCATCGAGAGCGGGTCGTACTCGAGGAGTTGAGCCGCGTCACCGCCAAACCCTGGTGACGACCCCACCACTACGGCGGGTTCGTGATCGCTGACTCGTAGATCTCGATATGGCGATCGACGACTCGTTCGTGGCGGAACGAGCCGTCATAAGCGGCTCGTGCTGCCCGGCGACGTACCGCCGAATCGGTCGGCAACTCTTGCGCCAAGGCCTCGGCCAGACGGCGGAGATCGACGGCATCACCGCTGCGAAAGACCTCACCGCCCCCGGTGCGGGCCCACTCGGCGAAGTCGCCGGCATCGCTCGCCAACACGGGCGTACCCGAAGCCAATGCCTCGATCCAGGTGAGCCCGAGTCCCTCGGGCCACTCGGACGGAAATACGAGGAACGCTGAGTCGGCAACGACTTGGAGAGCTTCATGGTGGGGTAGGCGCCCGAGGTGCTCGATGTTCGTATGCGCTCGTGTGGCACGCTGGACCTCGCCGGTGAGCGAGCCGTCGCCCACGATTACCAGTCTGACATCGGGTAGCCGGCCAAAGGCCTCGAGCATCGTGGCGATGCCCTTCTCCTTCTCGAGTCGGCCGACGAAACAGAACTGGTGCCGTCGGCTCGGTGCGGGATCACCCGGATCATCGACCGAGTGGGGGACGACGACGATGCGGTCGGGATCGATCCCCTCGGATTCGAGAATCGATTTGTGCATGTCGGTGAGGGCGATATGCGTGGTGATCCGCCGCGAGAATGCCCCGCTCGCCCAGCCGACCGCCTGTCCCAGCGAAACTGCAGTGCTCCGGACGACCGACCCGTGATAGCAGCGATGGCGGATCCCGGGCGTACGCAGGGTGGACCCGACGCACATGTGGCAAGGTGCGTCGTCTCTCGTAAGCGTCCCGGCGATGCAGGACATACGGAACGCATGATGGGTCATCACCAAAGGGATTCCTTTGCGTTGCACCGCAATGATCACCGATGAGCTCAATAGGGGGAAGGGCGTGTGCAGGTGCACCACGTCGGGCTGGAACGCTGTGAGTTCGGCCTCGAGTGAACGGGCCGCGCTCCGGTTCCACACGGGTTGAGTCATCGCAGCGAGTCGTCCCCCCGGTTGCTGCGCGTCGAGCATGTCGACGGTGGACGGAGCCCACAGGCCAACCTTCCACCCGGCGCCGGTCAGGAGTTTCGTCAATCGCTCGATCACCACGTCGGCCCCGCCGATCGCCGATTGGCGGTTGTGGACCATTAGAACACGCAGGCCGGTCATCGTCGTAGGGGTCCCAATCGGAAGATGTCGGCACGAACGCCGAGCTTGGTCTTGACAGTGAGGGCCAGGGCGAGACTGGAAGTGGCGGCGACGATCGTGTTTGCTGCCGCGACCCCGATGCCGCCGAACTCGTTCCCAAGAATGAAGCCCAGCGGGATGAAGCTGATGAATGCGCCGATGTTCACCGTGACAGCGGCTCGGGCTGAACCATCGGAGTTCAGGACGAATCCGGCGATACCCGTTGTGGAATTGCTCGCGAACCCGAGGGCAAGGACGACCAGGATGGCGAACCCGTCACGAAACGCCGGGCTGCCGAACACGGTTTCGAGCAGCCAGCCACCGAGTGCGGCGTTCAGCGACACGAGCACCACAGCGGGAGCGGCCGAAACGAAAGCAGCACGCCACAGGAGGTTGTCGAGCGCCTGGCGGTCGTGGGCTTTGAGCAGTGCCGACGCCTCTCGGGCGTGGGCCAATGAGCTCACCTGAAGGAAGAACGTGCTTTGCATGGCGAGGAGCCGAGCCGCGCTGTAAGCGGCGAATTCACTGGGGTCGAGAAGCCAGCCGGCCACGGCGATGTCGACGAATTGCATCAGCTGCGAGACCAGTTGACTGGCCCACAACCATCGGCTCCGAAGGAACAACACGAGGAAGGACTGAGACGCGGGGCGGATCACGAAATCGCGGCGGCGTCGCATCGTCGCCGCCATGCCGATGCTCGCGATCACGACGAATGAGGTCAGCACGGCGCCGAGGCTGCGCTGCAGGTTCCAGTCGACCGGTGCGAACAACATCATGCTCGCAAGCAGCAGAGCCGCTGGCCCGCCCATGCGCCCGGTGAGAGCCTCGGCCGTCACGACGTGACCGTCGGCGCGGGCTGCGTCGCCGAGAAAAGTGATGACGGCCCCCGCCACGCCGGACAGGCCGAGTACGGCGGCGGCCGTGCCATTTTTGGTCTGCAGGGCGAAGTAGCCACCGGCAGCGAGGGCGATGATCGTCGCGAATCCCGTGACCAACCCAAGACGGGACCGGTAGTCACCGACCGCAGCCTCGAAGCTTGCATCCGCGAGCGCCAGCCGTCCCTGTCCCGCAGAACCCACCACCGCCGCCAGGCCAATGATGGCCAGCGCCAAGTTGAACTCGCCGAATTCCTCGATCGACATCCGCCGGCCAGCGAGGGCACTCAGCCCGATGACGAGCAGGCTTTGCGCCACGCGGCCGGAGGCGGCGACCAGCAAGGAGCGATGGGATCGGACGAGTGAACGCCCTCGCCCGTCCGTCGACATCACCTTCATACGAGGTCGCCCGATGGCATCACTCCGGCGGCATCGATCTTTCCCATGAGGTCGAGCTCGCGCTCGAACGACGACCGCAAGTGGTTGCGTGTTTCTGCAGAAGCCGAGGCATCGGCCAGGTTCATACCGCGAATGCGGTCACGGACGTGCAGGGGGAGCGCCTGCTTCACCAGCTTCTGCACTGGTGCTAGTTGCGCGGCCCCGGCGATCGCCCGTTGCACGATGGCCGACCGGGGCGCACCCGACGCATTCAGTTTCCGGTTCGTAGTGAAGGTCGCCGCCGGTAGGTGCATCCACTCGCAGATCTGGTTCATCACGAATTCGGGTTCAGCGGTGAGCCGCCGAAACGACACGCAGAGCAGGCGGTCGCCGAGGTGGCCGACCCCGAATGCTTGGTGAAAGGCGTCGAGCTGTGTTCCGTACCGGCTCATGGCCTCGTAGTGCCACAGGTGCTGCCATCCGTCGGTGATGCGCTGCGGCTCCTCAGCCAGTGCCAGCTCGAACGTGCTGGCCGTCTCGAATCCCCGGTTGGACAAGTAGGTGTAGGCGCTGTGGGCCCGATCCACGGGATCGCGTAGTACGGCGACGAGGCGCACATCATCGGTGCAGTACTGCCGGATGCGCCGGATCGACCGCTCGTGGAAGTACATCGTCGACACCGACGACTCGAGGACGAACAGCTCGGGTCCCTCACCCAGCGACGCCCACCACTCCGCAGGCGTCCGGCGCATTTCGCGGCCGATCGTCGAGGCATCACCCGGACCCGTCGGTGCGAAGTCGTGCTCGCCGAGCCCAAGAAAATGCGTCTCCTTCGGAACCGACAACCGCACCTGTGGGTGCTGGCCCAGCAGATCGGCGAGGTAGGTGGAACCGGCGCGAGCGGCGCCGATGATCAGTACGTTTGGTTGCGTCACGCGTATCCGTTCAGGATCGTCCATCGGATGTCAAGCGCCTCGCTCAGAAGCCTGAGGGCGATGTCGATCTGCCAAGTCGACGAGGTCGTCGAGGAGCGAGCTCGTGACGACGCGGGCATCGAACACGTCGAGGAAGCGCTGCCTTGCAGCGCGACCCATGGCGATTCGGCGGGCGTCGTCGGTCAGCAGGCCCCGGCAGTGCTCGACGAAGTCGTCCATCGAATCGGCGACGTAGCCCGTGACCCCGTCGTCGATCACCTCGTTGGCGCCGCCGGGGCATCTCGTCATGACGGTCGGAATGGCCACCGCAGACGCCTCGATGCCGACGATGGACGAGTGATCGAACCGCGTGGGGTGGACCAGGAGGTCCATCTGCGGCAGCAGTTCCTCGACGAGTTGGCGATTGTCGACCGCTCCGTGGACGTAGACCGACTCGTGTGCGATGGCCGGGGCGTTTGCCGACACGATGTGGAGGTCACATATGTCTCGGAGCTCGGCGAGGTAGTGCTCGAGTAACCGGTCTCCGCCCTTGCGATGCCAGTCGGTGCCAATGAAAATGATCTGGCGTCGATTACGGGAGTTGCGCAGGACCGACGTACGTTCCACTGTCTCCTCGTTGGGTCCATAGACGTTGAAGGGACGTATGGAGATGGAGCTCGGCCGGAGGTCGTACTCTTGGAGAGCGGCGTTGCGGGCCCATTCACTGGTTGCCCCCAGCAGCGATGCCGATTCGAAAATGGAACGCTCGGCGCGAAGTTTGCGCTGTCGTTCGGAGTCCATTCCGTGGATATCGATGGCTTGAGAGGCGGTCCCATCGAACATGATGGACAACGGGAGATGCCCGAGGTACCGCATCGCACCCATTGCGACCAGGTGTCCAGCAGCATGGACCACTTCGACGCCGCCGTCGTTCTGGAGCGCTCGACCAACTCGGCGGCTCTCCCGCGCCAAATTGATGCGCCGGAGCGGCACCCTCAAACGGGGACTGGATACCGTGCGCATGACCCCGCCCCCCTGGGTGACGTGAAGCCGTGCTAGGACATCTGGGCGTTCGGCGAGCGCGCGAACGACGGTCGAAACGTTCGTCGACCAGCCGAGCTGGCCGCGTAAAAGGAACGCGACCCTGGCTGTGCGATCAGAAATTGTCCGGTCCAAGATCTCGTAACCCCGCAATTGACTCGTCTGACGACTGTAGGTGCCCACCACCAGCCATCGCGATGGGTAGATCGACCAGCGTTGGGCCGAATGGGTGATGAGTGCTTGTCGAAGCACGCACAACGCCGGGCGGCGACCAGTCGGGTCGGCCGGGACGAGCAGGGTGGGGATCCGGTAGTTACGGAACGAGTCGGACCCGAACGCGACACGCTTGACCCTCTTGTTCAGATGATCGCGCCCCGGGTCGGGCAATTCGAAATGTGCGCCGGATGCCATGCCGCCGAGGGTCTCGTTCTGCACTCGGGCGACGGACTTCGTCGAGTCGCTGGTTGGCGAGCTTCAACAGATGAAACGCTCGGCGGTGTGAGCGACTCGACATGGCTACCGAGGTCCATGCTCAATCAGGTCCACGCTCAATTGGTGGTACGACACCGTTGACTCGTCCCTGGACTGAACCTAACGTGCGCTCCGTGCGGTCGGAACGAGGCGGAAAAATGAGAACAGGGCTGTTTTCGATGTGGGCAAAGGACGACGTTCGAGAGTCCTTCGGAGCCCGAGGAACACTTTGGCCCGAAGCTCCAAGTGGTGGGGTGGCAATTCGACCTTGGGTTGCCTTCGTGGCAACGCTCGTCGCCGCGGCCATGCTCGTCGCAATCCCGGTCCGGCCGGCGGCGGCGGCCGAATCGGTGTCGTTCGGGTCGAGCGGGTTGACGGGAACCTCGCTGTTCCGGCCAACATCGCTCCAGTGGGGACCGGATGACCGTCTCTACGTGGCTCAGCAGGACGGCACCATCCAGATCTACTCCGTCCAGCGAAACGGCGCCAACGACTACTCGGTAACCAACTCCGAGGTCATCACTTCCGTCAAGCAGATGGCCAACTACAACGACGACGGCTCGCTGGTAAACCTCGGCAAGCGGCAGGTGACGGGCATCTACGTCACCGGCACCGCAACCCAGCCCGAGATCTACGTGGCCTCGAGCGATCCCCGCATCGGTGGAGGCGCTGCCGCCAACGACACCAACCTCGACACCAACTCGGGGATATTGTCGGTGCTCACCAAGACTGCCGGCGGCTGGACCAAGACCGACCTCATCCGGGGCCTACCCCGCAACGAGGAGAACCACGCCAGCAATGGAATCGTCATCGACGGCACCACTCTTTACCTCGCACAGGGTGGCCACACCAACATGGGTGGCACTTCGAACAATTTCGCGTTCCAGCAGGAGTACGCCCTCTCCGCCGCGATCTTGGCCATCGACCTCTCGTCCATCACCTCACCGCCCTACGACCTGCCTACGCTCGACGACCCAGGTCGTGCCGGCGTCGCCGACGCCAACGATCCCTTCGGTGGTAACAACGGGTTGAACCAGGCGATCCTCGACCCCAACGGCCCCGTGCAGATCTACTCGCCAGGCTATCGCAACGCCTACGACGTGATCATCACCGAGTCGGGCCGGATGTACACGTTCGACAACGGCTCCAATGCCGGCTGGGGTGACATCCCGATCGGGAACGGGCCTGACGGCCTGTGCACCGCCGAGATCAGCGAGCCGGGGGTGACCCACCCCGACAGCCTGCACCTGGTGACCGGACCCGGCTACTACGCCGGGCACCCGAACCCGACCCGCGGCAACCAGGCGAACACGTTCAACGGTGTCTCTCCTGTTCCCGCAGCGAACCCCGTGGAGTGCGACTACCGGACACCCGGTGTCGACAACGGCGCACTCATGACGATCAACTCATCGACCAACGGGCTTGCTGAGTACACCGCCTCGAATTTCGGTGGTGCCATGAAAGGCGACATCCTCGCCGCGGCATGGAGCGGCTGGGTGCACCGCATCAAGCTGAATGCTTCCGGCGACGCCGTCATCTTCGACGAGAAACTCTTCTCGAACTTCGGCATCAAGCCCCTCGACGTGGTGGCCCAAGGCGACAACGATCCCTTCCCGGGAACGGTCTGGGCAGCCGTCTACGGCGCACAGACGTTCGAACCCGCCATCCAGATCTTCGAACCGAGTGACTTCGGCGGCGCCACCGGCCCCACCTGCACCGGAGCCGATGATGCCAGCCTCGACGAGGACGGCGACTTCTACGACAACGCCGACGAAATCCTCAACGGTACGAATCCGTGCTCGGCCGCCGACCAACCGCCCGACAACGATGGCGACTTCGAGTCCGATCTCGTCGATGCCGACGACGACAACGACGGCCTCGCCGACACTGTCGATCGCTTTGCCGTCGACCCTGCCAACGGCACCACGACCCGCCTCCCCGTCTCCTACACCTGGGACAATGACGCCGCCAACCCCGGCGGTCTGCTCGAACTCGGATTCACCGGGCTCATGACCAATGGTGTCGACGACTACCTGAACCTCTTCGATCCCGGCAACATGACCGGTGGTGGCGCTGCGGGTGTCACCACCGTCGACATCGTGCCGACCGGTGATGCGATCGGGGCACAGAACGACCAGCAGTACGGGTTCCAGTTCGGCGTCGACCCCGGCAACAACGACATCTTCACTGCTCATACGGTCATCCAGGCGCCGTTCGCCGGGGTGCCGTCGCTGGCCGGTCAGTCGATGGGTCTTTTCATCGGTACCGGTGACCAGGACGACTACGTGAAGATCGTGACGTCCGCCGCCAACGGTGGAGCCATCGTGGCGCAGATCGAAACAGGCGGCATCGCCGCCACCCCGATCTCGGCTCCGGTGGCACTGCCCGGTCCATCGAGGGTCGACCTGTATCTCACCGTCGATCGGACTGCTTCGACCGTGGTGGCGAATTACTCCATCGACGGCGGCCAGTTGATTCCGGTGGGAACCCCCCAATCGGTGCCCGCCTCTTGGTTCGACGGTCCCGAGGCCGTTGCCGTCGGCGTCATCTCCACCGCAGGTCCCGACGGAGCGTCGTTCCCGGCGACCTGGGGACTCATCGAGGCGCAACCGGGGTTCCCGACCCCGCCCGTGCCGGGTGAGGTGTTGTATCGGGTGAATGCTGGTGGTGCGGCGCTGGGTTCGTTGGATGCTGATATGGGCTGGTCGGCGGATCTGAAGGGTTCGCCGTCGCCGTATGTGAACGCGGCTGCGACGGGTGACAA
>JBBQUN010000003.1:0-54358 GCA_038212405.1 Acidimicrobiales bacterium
GGCAACAGGAACGACTGGCCCTGGTCATAAGACCGGAACACCTTCGCCGCGCCCGCCGTCACCCTCACACCACCAGCAGACTCATCAACCTCGAACAACCGGGCATCACCACCATCCGACACCCACGAAGTTTTTCACACCACACCCGACCACGAGCGGATACCGACCCACGCTCCTAGACTCCCGGGGATCGCTCGGGCGTTGTCGCGTCTGCGCTGATCGACGCCAAGACGTCGGCTGCTCCGATGATGCGATCATCGAGAGGCGGGCGAGTGGCCACTGCACCACCCAGTCCGAAGGTGGCGACGACGTCGACCGAGGTCAGCATCTCGCGCAGATTGCGGGGCGGTGGGAAGTACTCGTCTTCTTCCGTGATGGTGATCTCTTCCACGCCTTGAGACGGATTGAGCACGGCGATGACGGCCTGCACGAGTTCTTCGGGTGCGCTTGCGCCGGCGGTGACGGCAACGATGCCAGTGAGGTCGCTTGGCAATTCGTCGGGACCGTTGACTCGAAACACTCGCTTGCAGCCGGCCTCTTCGGCCAGTTTGGCGAGCGCATTGGTGTTGGAGGAGTTGGCCGATCCAATGACGACGACGGCGTCACAACGATCGGCGACCGACATGAGCGCCGATTGACGGTTGGTGGTGGCGAAGCAGAGATCGGATCGACCCGGTTGCCACAGATCGGGAAACCGCTCGCGTGCTGCGATCGCCACGTCGGTCCAGTCCCGGTGGGAGAGCGTGGTTTGGGCCAGCAGCGCGGTCGGCTCGTCGAAATCTGGCAGGGCGGCAACATCTTCGATGGATTCGACTCGGCTGATCGCCGACGGAGCAACGGCCATCGTGCCGACCGCCTCTTCGTGCCCTTCGTGCCCGACGTAGATGATGCGATAGCCCTTCTTCGCCCGGACCTTCACCTCATGGTGGACCTTGGTGACCAGCGGACAAACGGCATCGACGACGTAGCTGCCCCTGGATTTCGCTGCTGCTACGACTTCGGGCGCCGACCCGTGTGCTGACAACATGATCGGTCGTCCTTCGGGAACCTCGTCGATGTGATCGATGAAGATCACACCCTGGGCTTCGAAACGGTCGACGACGAGCTTGTTGTGGACGATTTCGTGATAGCAGTAGACCGGCGCCTCGAATGCTCGGACCATCCACGAGAGTGCCTTGATTGCCATTTCGACCCCGGCGCAAAAGCCTCGCGGAGCACAAAGCAGAACTCGGTCGACACTCATGGCGTCGAGCGTAGTTGGTTGGGTCGGCAAACGAGTGTGACCACGCTGTGTGCTCGGTGGCTGGTCAAGGGCGAAGCTCGAGCCCGTTCGGTCGCCAGTCTCGTCCAGCCAGCACGAACTGATTGACCGTGCAGTGGCGCTCGAGGAATCCTGCTTCGCAGTAGGCGAGGTAGAACCGCCAAAGACGAACGAACCGATCATCGAGCCCGAGATCTCTCACCTCGTCGAGTCGTGTGTCGAACTCCTCTCGCCAGCGACGCAGCGTTTCGGCGTAGTGCGCAGTGAGATCCTCGACGTCGAGCATCTGCATCCGAGTCGATGAGGAGACCGAGCGAGTCACTGCGCCGATCGAAGGAAGGAATCCGCCTGGGAACACGAAGCGACGGATGTAGTCCTCGGTGTTCTTCGTGCGCTCATACCGTCGATCAGGAACGCAGATCGCCTGAAGGCCAACGAGTCCGTCTGGAGCGAGGCAGCGCTCGATCGTCGAGAAGAACTGGTCGTAGTCGCGCCAATCAACGGCCTCGATCATCTCGATGGAGACGATGCGGTCGAACGAGCCGGAGAGGTCGCGCCAGTCGGCGTCGAGCAAGGTCACGTTGTCGCCGTGCCCCGCTTCGTGCACACGACGCCGCGCTTCGCTGAGCTGCTCGTCGGAAATCGTGGTCGTTGTGATGTTGCAGCCGACCCGTTCTGACGCCTGAAGGGCCATGCCTCCCCATCCGGTGCCGATCTCGAGCAGTCGATGGTCGGGCAGGAGACCGAGCTTGTCGATCAGCCGGTCGTATTTTGCTCTGCTGGCTGCGGCGAGGGGGATACCTGGTTCGGTGAACACGCCGGCTGAGTAGGTGAGGGTCTCGTCGAGGAAGATCGAGAAGAAGTCGTTGCCGACGTCGTAGTGGCTGGCAATGTCTTCCTTGTTGTGGTTCTTGTTCCGGCGTGGCAAGACCGAGCGAATGGGATCAGCGAACCAGCCTGTTGCGTGGTGTAGCCGATTTCGTTGCTCGTCGAGTTGTTCGATGTTGTTGATGATGATGCGAACGACCGTGACCGGATCATTGGAGTGCCACCAACCTTCGATGTAGCCGCGGCCGAGTCCGATCGAGCCTTCGGTGACGAGGCTGCTCCAGGCGCGATCATCACGAATCTCGATCTCGGCGCTGAGGCCGCCACCAGGTCCAAAGAGATGAACCCCCTCGGTGTCGATCACGGTCAGACGGTCAGTGTCCATGCGGTCCATGAGTACGTGGGCAAGACGGCGAGCTACTTGTTGCACGCCCGGAACCACTCGACGCCGAGCGGCACGCTCGAGGAGGCGTTCGGGGCGAACGAGTGGCGGCTGGTCGTGGGTGGCAGCTTCGTCTACTGGCGCCGTCATGAAGAGGCCTTTCCTACGAGTTTGTTTGGATGTCGGACGAATGGCACACGCTTGGCCGCGAGCCGAGCAGCCTGTGCATGAATGCCGCCGCTCACTCGGTAGGTCGACAGTGGTGCTGACCAGAGATTTCTTGCCAACGCCTTGCGAGACGCTGCGGTCCGCACGAGCTGGAGCGAGGTGTCGAGGGCCAGGCTGTTGGTCTCGCGGTCGACGAGCTGAAGATCGATCCGGAGGTTCTCACCAGTGCCGACCCCGAGGAGGTAGTCGAAGTCCTGGCCGAAGAACGGTGAGACGTGGAGAGCCTTTGGGAATCGTGCGGTCACCATCATCGGCGAGTCCTTCCCGGCCGGGGACCCGATCAAACGAGGCCCCGTGCCGTCAGGTGCGGCCGTGTTGAGCGCAACAGGGTAACGGTGGCGTTCGTGCCACGGGGTGTTGGTGACTTCGAGGACCGCCCCCACCGGCTCATCGCCGTTGGCGTCCCAGGCGAGAAAGACGGTGATGGGATTGAACAACCAACCGAAGCGCCGCAGTTGGGTGAGCATGCGGATCGGGCCATCGGGTCGATGACCAAGCACCGGTTCGAGATCGTCGCGAACGAGCAGCCCGAGCGGAGGTGTTCGCTCGTCGCCGTAGTCGCTGCGACGAAACCTCGCTGGTGCCGGTTCGGCGGGGGAGTACAGTCGGTGGTGGTGACACAGCTCGTTCGGATGGTCAGGGTCGATCCAAACCATCGACATCGGATACTCAAATGCGTGCGACGCAGTCTGCAAGCGTCGGTGGTACACGGTTCCCGCACAGACCGACGCAACACCCGGAGTCACTGGGTTTCCTCGAGATGGTGGACTTCCGCCAGAAGCTGGGCCTGTAGAGCTCGTGCGACGCGAAGCCCGGAGGCGATGCCGTCCTCATGGAAGCCGAAGCCCCAGTAGGCGCCACAGAAATGAGTGTGGTTGACGCCGCTGATCTCGCCGTGGCGAGCTTGAGCTTCGATCGCGGGACGGTCAAAGACTGGGTGGGCGTAGTCGGCGGAATACAGCACGGTCGAAGGATCGATTCGCTGGTCGGCATTCAGACTGACCAGGTAACGACGAGAGCCGTTGAGGCGTTGAAGCGTGGTGAGGTCGTAGGTGACCGCAGGCAACGACTCGTCACCGACGCTGCATTCGTAGTTCCAGGCGGCCCACGCCGTTTCCGAAGGCGCCATGAGCGAGGTGTCGGTATGGAGCGTCGCTCGGTTCGGTTGGAAGCCGATCGCGCCCAGAATCTCCTTCTCGGCGGGACTCGCATCGCTGAGCATCGCCAGAGCTTGGTCGCTGTGACACGCCAGTACGACCTCATCGAAGTGGTCGGTCAGGTCGCCCGAGGTCACTGAGCAGCTGCCGGTGTCGACTGCGGCATCGACGGTCGTTCGACACACTTGACTGACCGGTGACCCCAATCGAATCTCGCCGGGAAAGGCGTCGGCGATGGCTTGGACATACACACGCGACCCACCGACGACGGTTCGCCACTGTGGCCGGTCGCCAACACCGAGCAGGCCATGGTTGCGCAGGAATGACAGCAAGCTGGCTGCGGGGAAACGGTCGAAGGTGGTCGGATCTGCCGACCAAACAGCTGCGCCCATGGGGATCAGGTGGAGGTCGACGAAACTGTCGTGGTAACGGCCGGTTTGGAGGAATTCGGCGATGCTCTGATCGGTGCGGCCGCTGTCGAGGTAGCGGTTGGCGCTGCGGTAGAACCGCATGATGTCGATCAGCATTCGCCACATCGTGGGGCTGAACAGGTTCTTTCGGTCGGCGAAGAGAGTGTTGAGATTGGTGGCTCGGTAGTGAAAGCCATTCGCACGATCCGTGACGGCGAAGCTCATCTCGGTGTCTTGCACCGGTACGCCCAGTTCGTCGAAGAGAGCAACCAGCGAAGGGTAGTTGCGGTCGTTGTGAACGATGAAGCCGGTATCGACGCCGATCGAGCCGGCGACCGGATCGTTGACCGTCACGGTGTTCGCGTGACCACCGAGACGGTCGTCGGCCTCATAGATGACGACCTCGTTTTGCGGATCCTTCGCCAGTTCGTGAGCAGCGCTCAGCCCGGCGATGCCGCTACCGATGACAGCGATTTTCATGAAACTGTTTCGTCCTTCATTGCTGGTTGTTCGGAGCGGAGTCCATTCTGGATGCCGTTCCGTAGACTTTTTCGTAATGATCGCCCAGACCGCCCAGCTTCCCCGCGTCCTCGCGGTGACCACCGACTCGCCCGCTGACAGAGCCGGTGTCGTCGTTGGTGACGTATTGCTGAGCGTCAACGGTGAGGCGCCACGCGATGTGATTCAGTACCGGATGCTGGTCGATGAGCCCGAGGTGAGTCTGGAAATCGATCGGGGCGGACTCACCCGTCAGATCGAGATCGAGAAGGCCGACGGGGAGTTGCTCGGCATCGAAGTGCAGTCATCGCTGTTCGATCAGGTACGGACGTGCGACAACCACTGCTCGTTCTGCTTCATCTACCAGTTGCCTCCAGGAATGCGAAAGAGCCTTTACCTGAAAGACGACGACTTTCGTCTCTCGTTTCTCTACGGCAATTTCACCACGCTCACCCGTTTCACCGAGGCGGATCTCGAACGGGTGATCACCGAAGGCCTTTCGCCGCTCTATGTCAGCATCCACAGCACCGAAGGCGATGTCCGCACGGCGCTGCTGCGCAACAAGCGGGGAGCGACCAGTCTGCGGTGGCTGCGGGCGCTGCTCGACCACGGCGTGGGCGTGCATGGTCAGGTCGTGGTGTGTCCGGGGATCAACGATGCCGATGCGCTCGAGCGCACGCTCGCCGGTGTGCTCGACGACTACAGCGAGCTGACTTCGCTGGCGATCGTGCCACTCGGGATCAGCGACCATTCCAACGAAGTGGAGATGCGCCCGCACACCCAGGCCGAGGCCGTCAGGGTCATCGAGCTCGTCGAGCAATGGCAAGACATCTACCTCGATCTGCTCGGACATCGTCTGGTTTTTGCCGCCGACGAGTACTACCTCCTCGCCGGTCGGCCGTTCCCCGACGCCGAGACGTACGAGGGGTTCGCGATGCACGAGGACGGGATCGGCATGGCCCGGACCTTCGAGATGGAGTTTCGCGGTGAGACCGACGAGGCGACTGGCACCAAATCGGGGTTCTTCGCTTGGGTCGAAGGAGCGCCGGCCGAGGGCTATCGAGCGCCGCGGCTCGCTTCGTCCAAGACCGATGAGACGGGTGCAGCCATCGTGCAGCTCCTGCCACGGGCGTCAGCCCCCATCGCACTGCTCACCGGGCACTACGGCAAGCAGGTCCTCCAGCCGCTCGTTGACGAACTCGATCGACCTGACGTTCGCATCGTCGAAGTAGAAAATCGCTTTTTTGGTGGCAACATCGGCGTTGCCGGTCTCATGGTTGGGGAGGACGTTGCCCGAGTGCTGGCCGAACAGCCAGCAGGGCACCGCTACCTCCTGCCCGATGTGTGCCTTTCCGGCAGCGTGTTCCTCGACGGCATGAGCCTCGACGATCTGCCCCGACCAGTCGAAGTGGTGCCAACTGATGGCATCGCTCTCCGTCGAGCCCTCGGGCTCGACACCACAGAAGCGAGATCGGCATGACCGAATCAACTCCAGGAACCTCATCCACCCCAACCGTGGCGATCGTCGGCCGCCCGAACGTCGGCAAGTCGACACTGCTCAACCGGATCATCGGTCGCCGTGAGGCCATCGTCGAAGAGAAGCCAGGCGTTACCCGAGACCGCAAAGTGGTCGATGCCGAATGGCAGGGAACGACGTTCAAGTTGGTCGACACCGGCGGTTGGATGGCCTCGGGTACCGAGATCGACATGAAGGTCTCGCGCCAATCAGAGAAGGCGATCGCTGATTCTGACGCGCTGTTGTTCGTGGTCGATGCCACGATCGGTATTTCCGAAGAAGACGCCCAAATGGCTCGCTCTATTCGTGGCTATGACAAGCCGGTCTTCGTCGTTGCCAACAAGATCGACGATTCACGGCACAACGATCAGGTCTGGGAACTCGTTCGGCTCGGGCTGGGCAACCCCTACGGCGTCAGTGCCTTGCACGGTCGAGGTGTTGGTGACCTTCTCGATGATCTCGTCGCTGCTCTGCCGGAGCAGGCCGAGATCGACCCCGACGCGGTCGTTCCCGAAGAAGAACGCATCTTCTCGATCGTGCTCGTTGGGCGCCCGAATGTTGGAAAGTCAACGCTGTTCAACCGTCTGATCGGCGAGGACCGATCGGTGGTTCACGACATGGCAGGCACCACTCGCGACACCGTCGACACCGTCGTCGAAACCGCCAGCGGTCCAATCCGCTTCCTTGACACTGCGGGTATGCGGCGCCGCAGCCGGATCGACGAGAACACCGAGTACTACTCGACGATTCGAGCGCTGCACTCGGTCGATACCGCCGACGTTGCGCTGCTGCTGATCGATTCGACCGAGGGCGTCACCAGCCAAGATCAGCGTCTGGCTGAGCGAGTCGACGGGGCTGGTTGCCCGATCGTCATCGTCCTCAACAAGTGGGACCTCCTCGACACCGAAGGTCGCGAGAAAATCGCCGATCAGATCGAACGCAAGCTGAGCTTCTTGCCGAACGTGGCCGTGCATCGGATCTCTGCGCTGTCGGGGTCGGGCACGCACAAACTGCTGCCATCGCTCGACTTGGCCCTCGATGCCTACTCGGCTCGCGTGCCCACTCGCAAGGTCAACGACGTGATTCGGCGGGCGCAGCAGTCAACGCCGGCGCCCCACGGTGCCCGAGTGCTCTATGCCACTCAGGGCGCTACCGATCCGCCAACGTTCACCCTGTTCGCCAACCGTGATATCCCGCAGTCGTACCTTCGCTACCTCGAGCGAAGTCTGCGCGAGGCGTTCGACATGGGTCCGACACCGATCAAGATGCGGGTTCGTCGCAGGAGCGAATAGTCGAGCCGATCGGTCTGGAGAAGGAAGCCCAGTTCAGACCGGTCTGGCGAGCGCCAGGCCAGACCGAAACGTGACGAGAGGTTGCACAACCTCCGCTCTCGATGACCTGAGGGAGTAGCCTCGAAGCATGGAACGCCTCGTGCCAGCGATCGCCGCCGCGATCTGTGTTGCCGCCGCGGTGTTCTGGATTCGCCAGACCATCGTTCAGCGACGGTTGGCGTCGCGTCTGTCGACCGAGCAGATCGATCCTGATCTTTGGCGTCTTGCCGATGCTGACTACCGACGCGATTTCCTCTCTGCGGTCGCTGCGGCAAGCGCCGCCTCTGTTGCCATCGTTCTGGCTGCGGTCGAGGTCCCCAGGGGCGTCGCGCTGACCTCGTTTGGTCTAGCCCTGCCCTCGGTGATCACGCTGTTTCGTCGGCCTCGACTCGAGGAGATCGCTCGGGTTGCCGCCGGGCGGTCCGAGGTCGAGAAACGAGCGCGCGAAGTGCTGACGCAAGAGGAGCTTGCGCCACTGCAATGGGCGGCTCGACTGGCGCCGTCCACGTTGCCAAAGCTCAAGGGCTTCGAAATCGGTTCCCACTACCAAGCATCGAGCGGCGCGATGGCCGGCGATTTCTACGATGTCTTCCGCGTCGACAGGCACCGGGTGGCGGCTGTCATCGGTGATGTCACCGGTCATGGCATCGAGCCATCGATCACGGCGTTGCAGGCCAAGTACCTTCTGCGAGCCTTTCTCCTTCAGTATCGAGACCCGGGGCAGGCCGTCGAGGTACTCAACGCGCAGATGTCGGTACTCGAGCGCGGTGAGGAATTCATCTCGCTCATCGTCATGGTGTTCGACAACGACGCTGAGACGCTCCGCTATTCATCCGCAGGTCATCCTGCCGCCTTCGTGTGGCATGGATCCGAGGTCCATCCGCTAGGGGCGACGGGCCCGCTCCTGATGCTGGATCCCAAAGCGCTCTATCACTCGCGTGAAATCACCTGGACGACCGAGGACGTGGCAGTCATGTACACCGATGGCCTCGCTGAGGCGCGCAACGGCGATGCACTGTTCGGCGAAGAGGGTGTGGCCAGTATGATCCGCCGAGACCCGACGGCTTCGCCTGATGTTCTCACCAAGGTGTTGGTCGAAGCGGCCCGAGACTTCTCGGGTGGACCCATCAACGATGACGTTGCGGTGCTGGTCATTCGACGAGTCTGAAAGCAATGAGTAGCCGATGCCGTGGTGTGACGCGTGTGATGAGTATCGGGCGCCCAATGCGCTGACCGAGTCGGGTGCGTGTTCGGTGTGCGATGGCAAGGTCGACACTGCCGACATGAAGCACCCGCCCTCGACCAAGGCACCCTGGCATTTCTGGTTGATGGTGATCGCGCTCGTGCTGTACCTCGGTTGGCGACTCATTCAGTTCGCCCTCTGGATCGTGCAGAGATTGTGAACCAGATTGGTGCGTTCGACAGGTGGGGGAGACCACTTGGAGCGGTACCATCCGTGCGGCCACGGGCTGTGGCGCAGCTTGGTTAGCGCGCCTGACTGGGGGTCAGGAGGTCGGGAGTTCGAATCTCCCCAGCCCGACGGTAAAACAGCAGGTCAGAGCCGGTCCGCAAGGGCCGGCTCTCCTCGTTTTCCAACCCTGCGAAACCAAAAGCATGAGAAATGTATGAATTTTCTGAACTAGCGTGCCCATATGGCGTGGATTTCAGAGGGGAAACCGGCGGTTCATAAGCACCGTGGGCGTTGGGTGGTACGAGAGCCTGGCTACGACACGGTGACCGGCAAGGTCCGCCCGAAGCAGCACGGTACGTTCTCGACGAAACGTGACGCGCTTGCGCTCGCTCGCAAGGCGGGCGAAGGTCGGATCAGCACATCGGATCAGACGCTCGAGGACTTTCTGTACAAGGTCTGGATTCCGTCGAAGGAGTCTCGGGTCGAGCAGTCGACGCTGAACCAGTACCTCTGGGCCGTGGACGGACACATCGTGCCGCTCCTCGGCGCAGTGAAGCTGAAGGACATAAGTCCGGAGCTCATCGACGGCTGGATCCACGACCTCTCACGGGCACCTGCCAGCGGGGGCAAGCCTCGTATCGGCGTGACCTCGACGAGACTCGCCCGCAAGATCCTCTCGATGGCTCTCCAAGAGGCGGTCCAACGTGATCTGATCGCTAAGAACCCGGTCGCTGCAACCCAGCCGCCCCGTCCGGTCCGTGATGGAGGCCGTCAGAGCTGGACGGTGGTCGAAGCGCAGACCTTCCTCCGGGCGAGCCGAGATCACCGCCTCTACGGCGTGTTCCACCTGGCGCTGGTCACCGGTATGCGTCGAGGCGAGCTTCTCGGACTGCGCTGGCGGGATATCGACATGGCAAATGGCCTGATCTCTGTTGAGCAACAGCTCGCCGTGGTTGGAGGGCGCCCGGTGCTCAAGTCGCTGAAGACGTTGGCCAGCGAACGGTTGCTGACGATCGGTCCTCGAACCGTCGAGCTGCTCAGGGAACGACGAGACCAGCAAACCGAGGAGTATCTGTTCGCTGGACTCGATCCCCGTGACGCCGACCTCGTGTTCACGAACGAGGTCGGGGGGCTGCTCGATCCGAACAACCTGGGCCGCATCCTGACCCGCCTCGCCGCCGACGCCGGCGTGCCTCGGATTACGCCGAAGGGTCTGCGGCATACTGCTCAGTCGATCGGCCGAGTCGTCGTCGGCGACGACAAGGTGATGCAGGAACGACTCGGCCACGCTGACATCGGCGTCACCCTGAATACGTACACCCACACCGAGACTGAGCAACACCGCCGAGCCGGCGACCTGATTGACGGAGTATTCGATTGAGCGCAAACCCGACAGGACCTTGCTCGAGTTCGTGGATAAGGTCTCGATGACTGGATCGGACTTCATTGGCCAAGCGTCATTCCGGATAGGCGTCAGACCTGGCAGAGCGGCCTATCTGGTCGCTGCCGGGAGTGTTCAGGGTGTGAAGCGAGCTGTACAGGAGGCCTGCAGTCGATGGGGCGGCGGGACGGAACCAATTATTCCCGTTCGAAAGTCGGGTGTCATCGATCCGATATGGAAGCGAGTCGTCGCACTGTCGGGCGTCGAGGGGGCCGTCAATGTTGATGTAGAAGCCGCGGTTGCAGACGCTGCTGCCAACAACCTCGGTCTCCCTCTGACAGACCTGCAGTTCATAGACGATTCTGGGATAACCCGATTCTCTCCGCACCCGGCGTCGGTACGGGCGGAGGGCTCGAGTGCCGAGGTCCATCTGCTCGCCGGGGAGGCTCGAGAGCTATGGGAGGTCGTTGCCGCAGGCGACCTGACCGAGGAGCGGGTGGCCGAACTCAACGGGAGCGATTTCGTTCTGCGCCGAGCTGCTACCCGCGATGAAATCGGTCGGCAGCAGCTCAGGGGAATGACGCTGGTTCATCGAACGCTCAGTCAATTTGCTGAGCGATCAGCGCATGGTTGGACTGGACCATATCCTTCGGTCGTCTGGGTCACGAAGCCCAATGGGCTTCGTGATTGCCTCTTGTTCTGGAACCTGCGAGCTCTCCGACCTCTGCGGTTTGAAGATACTCCGATGTTGCTTCTGCCTCACGGTGGAACGGAAAGCTGGGTTGACTTCGATCAATCCGTTGGTGGTTGGCTGGGTCGTTCAGAGGAGATCACGCCGGATGTCGTGATCGCCACAGCCGCTGTGTCGGACCAGCAAGTCCGGTCGGTTGCAGCAAGCCTTGGCCTACAGGAAACGACGGCTGACTACTCGTCGAAAAGGCGCTTCTTCAAGCCGATCGCACCGAGAACACCACCCTTCACGTATCGGACGGACCTGGACGTCCGGTCCTTTGTGAGCTTCGACCGTACGTACGGCACCGTCGCGGAAGTGACTGCGCAGCTCTTCAGGAACGGGACGCGCATCGAGGTTGAGTCGCCAGTTCATTTCGTTCACACATGCAGGTTTTTGGTGGACGTCTCGGGTACGCCATTCGACAACATCCCACGTCGGAGCGAGACCGCATTACTCGTGTCACCTGACGCAGTCTGGTCCGACGATCGGCTCCAGTTGGCGATATCTGGAGGGAAGAAGATCTCGCTACAACTAAGGTTGCCGTCCCTTGAGGATGCCGCCCGAGCAACGCTCGACGCTGCGGTACTGGATTGGTCGCTTTCCGACAAGGGGCAGATCGCTCAAAGGTTGAGAGACAAGACATCCGATCGCCACCTTCTGGAAGGTGAATCTCAGCGTCTTCTGGCGAAGCTCACAACGCCTCGCTCGAAGGGGTTCACACGAGAGCTGACTCGAATGCGAGAGAACGGTCACCCTGACTTGGACCTCGCAGAAATCGCATCAGAGTGGGGTGGGCGCGCCGAACGACGTCATCTGTCCGTCGCTCAGCTGGTGGGTAGCGCCAATTCTGACACTGTACGGCTTCTAGAGCGACTCACTTCAGCTGGCTGGATCGAGCGCGGTTTCCAGATTCGGTGTGAGCTCTGTGGCCTAAAGTCATTCGTCCCGTTGGCTGAAACGGCAGCCCAACCGGCATGTCCAGCGTGTGGAGCGCCTGAGCAATACGTGACGAATGGTGGTGGCCCCGAAGTTCGCTATCGCCTCAACGCAATAGTTGACCGAGCATCTGACCAGGGTGTGATGTCACACCTTGCCGCCGACTTTGTGCTCCAGAATTCGGACAGACCGGGCTTTCTCTTTCTCGGCGTCGACGTTCGCCTGGCTGATGGGTCCAGGCACGAGGTCGACCTGTTTGGTGTCCACGGTGGGCTAGTCGTTGCGGGTGAGGCAAAGTCGTCCCCTCAGGAGTTCGACTCAGCGCAGCTGAGGAGAGATGTCGGCCTGTCGAAGGCGCTAGGAGCGGATGCACACTTGCTGGTGTGCTCGCGAGCGATTGAGCAACAGAAGGTTGTGGAAGCCTGGGAGTTGTGTCAGCAGAACGAGATTCAGCTGGCAGTCGTGGAGCAGGACACCGTGCGGTGGATCGACTGACTTTCCAGTCAGACCTGTCGAGTTGCGAGTGCACTCGCGGAAGGTGCCTCGGTGGCAGTGGGGGGCGTGCGTCGGTCAGATCATCGTCGCCCGAGCGGCCTTTCCGGTGGAGTAACCCCGTTTCGATGCGCATCGAAACGCCGGATCGAGGCTCAGCCGTCTGTAACCAGCCGTTGGAAGCGTACGCAGCGCCCCGGCGTGGTTAGGACATGCACGATTCTGTCGTTCTTGGGAATCTGCTGGTGAAGTATCGGGCTGTCAAGAACGATGCCCACTCGGCCGAGGTCTAGAGTTTCTCCGGCGATGTCGACGGTCAACGGCACCGTGATTGTCAACATGCCCGAGAGGTCCGACTCTGACAGCTCCTGGTCGAGGTCAATGAGCAGCTGATGCCCTTCAGGGTAGGTGCGGGTCACGTCCTCATTGCGCAGGATGCTCGCAACCAACCTCCACTGCTCAACTTGCCGATCATCGATTTCATCGATATCGGGGACCCGCACAACCGTTGAAGTGTGCTGTTGAATCGTCAGGAGGTCTTCGGTGAGCTGGAACACCGCAGCAAGGTGGCTAGCTGCTTCATCTGGCCAATCGATGCCAAGACCGGGGTCGAGGACTCCGCGTTCTGGAGGCGTGTGCCTGGTGCTGAGCCTGCCAACATTCGGAGCGTGGCAGTGAGTGAGAAACCCTAGTGCCGAGTGGACTGCTGCAACCGGCGATCCGGCGAAGTCGCCGTAGCGGATGTTGCGGGAGCCGCTCCGTTCTTCGAGGTTGTATCGATCCTCCAGAACGAAGATGCCGCCGACCTCTTGCAGCACGACTCGGACGCCAGACCTGCCTTCACTTCGTTCGATTCGCACGACATCGGCCGATGCGAGGACGGCGCCATCTGGATTGAGAACCTCGATGTGAATCTCGGGATTATCGCCCAGACCTGCGGCGGCAGTGAACGATGTGACGCTGGCGCCGTCTACTCGACCACCGAGCCCGGCTGGTGCGTCAATCTCTCCGTGAAAGACCCCTCCGGGACTTTTGAACGGCGCTCCAAACGAGATGAAGGCGCAGAGATCCTCAGTGAAAGCGTCGTTGCGGTTCACAACGAACTTGCCCGTGATCGTGATGGGTCGGACTGTCGTGGACGCAGCACAACGCGCAATGATGTCGACCGCTGCCCAGCGCCCGAGTTCGCCCTGCCCCACTATTGTGGTCATAACTAGCCCGGGTCGCTGCGTCCCCGCCGGAAGCGGGCCTTCTCCGAAGCGGAGCTCGTAGCGGTAGTGAGGATCGGTATCGAGGCTTGGTAGCGCCTTCTGGATTCGATCGACGATCTCAGGAACTGCGAGGGCCGTGCCTTTGCTGTCGACTCGGTCAAGCGCCATGACGGTCTGGTAGGCCTCTTCTATTCGGGTTGCGCCCCCGTGGAGGTAGTAGTCGATGACATCGGGGTATTTAGCGGCGAGCTGCTCGACGTAGGTGAACCCGCGCCAGATCGCACGGATCCTGAGCCGATCTGCAAGTTCTGCAAGCCAGTTGTACGCCTCCGGCGTGGGGTCCCAAGGTGTCACGAGGTACCAGGCCCCAACCCGCAGATCGGCCCAACGCGGATCAGAGTTGAGAGTGCTCATCGAACTCTCAACTTCGGACTTCTGTCGGGAGGTGAGCGGGCCTGTGTACCTCTTTACCTGGTAGACCACGTCAGTGCCTTCCGGGCCTGCGTCGCGGTCGAGGATGTCGACTCCCCCGTCACCGGCGGATGGAGTGATGCGCACAGAATTCGGTTGCTCTCGGTTGACGAACATCGCTACGACCGCTTCAACGTCGTTGCCCTCTAATCGCGTCCACTCCACCCGAGACATGGCCACCAGCATGCCCCAAAAGCCGGCTCCTCATCGGAGCCCGACTAGTGTGAGTGTGTTCTGGAGCGCCCGTGGGCTTTGTGTCTCGGAAATCGGCCTCGCGCATTATGCCGACTCTGCCTGCGGTTGCTCGAGCATCCGAAGCAGCGACGTGAGTGGGATCACGATTCGTCGACCGAGACGGACGGACGGTATGCGGCCTTGGCGGACAAGCTCGTACGCCGTCGATCTCGAGATGCCGAGAATATCGGCAGCTTCGACCACCGTGAGGGTTCGAGGGTCCTTGCGGGATCGGTCTTGAGAGATGAGCATGAGTTCCTCCGTTGATAGTCAGGTGTTCAGTGCAAGGTCGAGGTCAGCCATGCCGACCAGTCGGTGTCGACTTGGCCGCCGATGCAGCCGCTGCTCGGTGACGACAGCGGGTTGATCGGTCGGCTCCGGATGATCGACAGCAGCACGGGCTGCGGGCAGAGCGCTCGGCCCTGACCTCGAAGACTCAGATGCAGGTGAGGTCCGGTCGTGTTGCCTGCGCCGGGCGCACCTGGCTGGCCGCCTGTGGCACCGATCGGCTGACCGGCTGTCACTTGATCGCCAGCGGCGATCGACACCGCCGAGAGGTGGCAGTAGGTGTAGCGGACCGAGTCGACTCCCTCGATTGTGATCGTGCTTCCGCAACGACCGTCGGCGCTGCCGGGCACGAAGACAGCGGCGGACTTGAGTGCAGTCGTGACGACTCCGTCCACCATTGCGAAAACCGGCGTTCCGACGGGGAGTCCGATGTCGATTGCGGCGTAGTCGTGGTGGGGCCGAATCGCCTGGGCCTCGGTTAGACCAATGACTGGCAGCGCGTAGCCAGCGATCGGCACGGCGGTCACGGCGCCGGTGTAGGTCTCGGCCCACTCGAGCACGAGATCGACATACGCAGTCGAGTGGTTGTAGCTGAAGACGGTCGCCTCGATGTCGGTGATCGTTCCAGTTGGGCAGAGATGGCGGACGGCTGCCGGGACTGCGTCAAAGACGTTGTGCGGGTCCCTCACCCCGTCGCCATTGCCGTCCACGCCGAAGGTGCGCCACGAACTCGGGATGAACTGGAACGGACCGACCGCTCGATCCCACACGGTGTCGCCATCGAGCCGACCCTCGTCGGTGTCGCGGATCACCGCAGTGTTGTTGGAGCCGTTGAGGGCGATGCCGATGATTGGCGGCATGATCCGCCCGTCGATGCCGATCGTTGCGCCGTCGTACCGGCCGTGGTTCGACTCGACCTTGCCGATCCCAGCGATCACCGTCCACGGCAAGCCGACGCAACTCCTTGCTGCCTCGATGTAGATCGGTAGGAGGATGGCTGGGATGTCGGCAATCGCATCTTCAGACGGGCTGACGCCGATCACGCCGGCAGCGGCGCGTTCTGCCTCGGTGGCGGCCGAGATCGTCGGGACGAGCACGAGGATCGCCAGCATCATTGCGACCACGACAGCGAAGGTGGCGCCAAAGATGATCTTGACCACGATCATCGGGTGGCGATTGAGATGCCGACGACCTGCCAACCCGATGACATCTCGACCAGTACGAGATCGAACCTCAAACGCTGAGGCTCGAGGGTGGAGCTAGGTTCGAGGTCGATCGACACTTCGGCAATCGCGCTGCCACCCGCTACCTCGATCGAACTGCCGATGACCATGGCCGAATTGAAAGCCGACGACTGCCCGCTCGTTGCTCGAGTCAGCTCGCCAAGGCAGTCAGGGCTGACGTAGCCCTCGAGCTCCGATGCGCTGTTTCCGCCAGCGACAACAGTGATCGCTACCCACTCGGCCACGTCGAGCGGCGCTGCTCCCATCGGTGGTGGTTGCGGCATCGTCCACGCAGCCCTTGGGGCATCGAACGCGTCGTGGAACTCCTCAGCGATCGACATCTCGTCCGGCCCGGCCGTCACAACGAGTGAGGTCGACGGAAACGTCGAGATCAGCTTGAAGTCCGCTATTTGGGCGGCTTCCCGCTCATTGGCCTCACGCTGCGCGGACGGCGCGAAGGTTTGTGGGACCCCAATCTCGGCCGGGCCAGAACATGCGGTGAGGCAGATCGTGAATACCGCGAAGGTGTTGAGCTTCATGGCCAAACGAGGGACACCGGAAGCGGTCTCGTCGGACAAGTCGTCGGAGAGAAATCTCCGACCGCTGTCCGATCACGGGGGTGCGATGGTCCCTCGTTGGGTTGATGACGACCTTCAAACGATCCACAGAATCACCCGTTGCCCGTCAGCGAGATGACCACTTACCGTGGCATCTTGTGACAGTCGACACCTCGTGGGTCGAAGTCTTTCGCAATAGCTCGGTGGCGGCTCACCCTTCCAGCAATCCGACTGACGGCGGTAGCCTCGGCGGTAGATCACCGCTCGAAGACGCGGCCCGGCCGACACCGCCCCTGGCGATCGGCAACAGTCTTCCTCTCGGCTCCTGCCTTCTCGAGAGGAAGCACTCATGATCTCCCGCCCCCGCATTGCCCTTCTGTTCGGCACGCTCCTCGTCGCCTCGGCTTGTACCTCAGGCTCTGACTCGGTCGAAGAAACTACGACGACCACAGTGGCCGTCACCGCCACATCGGTCGCAACCACCGTGGCCACAACGACGACTTCGACGACGGCCGCAGCTGCCACCGACAATGAGTCTCTGGTGGCCGACGCTCACACCCGTTTCCTGACCGAGGTCTTCGCCGTTGACGAACGGACCGACGGTGTCGAATCCACGCTGGATCTGGTCCGCCAGCTCACGACTGGGGCGCAGCTCACACGGATGGAACAATCGGCCGCCGATCGGATTGCTAGCGGCGAAGCTCTGGTCGGTCCTGGCTACGACTCGCACATCGTTTCGATCGAGGTTGCCGGGGATCGGGCCACCGTCGTCGATTGTTCGCAGGACCGGACGGCTCTCTTCGATGCGGCCGGAGTCGAGACGATCGCCGCCGACGACTTCTACAAGCTCCGCGAGACCCGCCTGATCAACGTCGATGGCACCTGGCTGATCGAGGAGTTCATTACTGGAGGGGACAGCAGATGCGATCCCGCCGACGGATAGTCCGAGTCGCCATAGCGAGCGGCCTGGCGGTGTTGGCCGTTCTGGGCCCTTCGGCTCCGGCATCGGCTGGCGCAGGCGATGGTGAGGGCAACGTCTTCATCACCGCAGGGAATGGGCCATCCGGACCCGAGGTGTTCGTGACCGGCGTCGAGGGCACGACGAGTGTCATCGGAGCCGAGATGCCCGCATGGCTTCGGCAGTGCACATGGCGGACGTTCACTCGAATCGACATCGATGCCACGTACGCCCAGTACACCGGTGCAAGTCCCCGAAGCGCAGATGAGTACCTTGCTGCCGGTGAGTCCCCCGACGAGGAGTGGGCCGCCGTGCTCTGCAACCCAGGCTCCGGGGCGATCGGCGTCAACCCGGGTGTGATCCTCACCGGAATTCTCGATGCGTGGCCGCTCGGCACTCAGCCCCCGCAGATCATCCTCGACTGGATCATCGCCCGCTCCTATGCGGCCGTCGAGATCCCGGTGCCTGCTGCTCAGACTGCTCCGTTTGGTGACGATGCAGCGCCGATGATCGCTCAGCTCGCTACCTGGGGCTGGATCGAAGCAGACGTCTGGCAACCGGTCAGCGCAACACCGGCACCGGTGTTCGGCGTGACCGCAACGGCCACGGCAACGCCGTACGACCTGGTGTTCCAGGGATCTGATGGGCAGGTCGTCAACTGCGGCGCCAACGGCGGACCGGCATACGACTTCACCCGCTCCGACGACAACCAATCGAGCGACTGCACGCTCACTTTCGAGCATTCCAGCGCCGTTGCCGATCACGAAGTGCGAGCAACGATTCGTTGGTCGGTCGCCTACGTCTGCAGCCAGTACTGCGGCTCGGGGACCCTGCCCGACTACGTGATCACCAGCGTTCGCTCGGTTCGCGTCGCCGAGCTCCAAGCCATTGCGACCTCCATAGGAAATGGGACATGACCTCCACGATCGAGCGCACGAAACCGACCCGGCCGAACGGCACCAGCCGACCGGCAGGTCTTTCCACAACGGGGACGCCGCAGCGCCGCAAGCAGATGCCCTGGGCCATCCTGGGCGTGCTCATGGTCGCGAGTGCGATCCTCGGGTTCTTCCTTTGGACGACTCAACAAGCCGAACGTGTGCCAGTGCTCGTTGCCGCTACCGACATCGACGCTGGAGCAACGATCAGCGCAGGTGACCTGAAGCTCGTATCGATCGGTTCCGATCCGGGTGTCGTCCTTCTCGAGCAGGGGCAAGAGGCGTTGGTCGTCGGGCAGGTTGCTCGAGGACCGATCCCGACAGGGACGCCGCTCTCGGCGCTGTTGGTCGTGGCGTCCGACGCAGTCCCAGAAGGCTCGGCGGTCGTTGGCGCGTCGCTTTCGGCGGGGGAGTTCCCGACCTCGGCCCTTCGTGCCGGCGATCGCGTTGCTCTGGTCGCCGTTGTTGCTAACACTGGAGTGGTTGACGGAAGCCTTGACGATCTTGGCTCCGCCACCATCTGGACGATCGAGGATCTCACATCGTCGTCCGAGCCCCGGCTGTTCGTTTCGCTCCTCGTCGACGAAGCGAACAGTGCGGCGATCGTGAACGCAATCAGCCAGAATCGGCTCCGGCTCGTCCTTATCGGAGCGGGCTCATGATCGTCGCCTTCGGATCACGCAAAGCAAGTCCCGGTGTCACGACGTTCACGGCACTGGTCGCTGCGTTCTGGGACGAACCGGGAACGACCCGGCTGATCATGGAAGCCGACCCCTCGGGCGGAACGTTGGCTGCTCGCTGGCAGTCAGCCCACTCGCTCACATGGAACCCGGGACTACTGGCCCTGTCCGCCCATCGGGGCACCCTCAACGCCGACACGATCCCATCCCTCGCCCAGCCTCTGGCCGACGGCCTCTTCCTGGCTGCGGCACCACCGTCGCCTCATCAGATTGGTGCGGCGCTCAAGGGACTCGGCGATCAAGGCGCTACCGATCTCGCCGGTGCTGCCGGGCTGCGGGTCTTCGCCGATTGCGGTCGGCTCAACGCCGGATCGTCAGCGCTCCCGGTCGTCCGAAGGGCCGCCCTGAACGTTCTCGTCTGTCGCCCACTTCTGGAGGAGGTCCACACCCTTCTTCCCGCTGTTGATGAGCTTCGCGACGCCGGTTGCGTCGTTGGGTTGGTGTGTGTCGGCGACGGCCCGTACAGCGCTGGCGAAATCGCCGATCATGTTGGAATCGAGCTGCTCGGTGCCATCCCAAACGACCCGAAGGGTGCCGGTGCGTTCGCACGAGCTGGACTGGCCGCCGGACGGTCGTTCGATCGCAGCATCCTCGGTCGAACGATGGGTGAGGTCGCAGCAGCGATCCAATCCCGGTGCCTGGCCGAGGCCACTCCCGATGCCACAACCGACGCGGTTCCCACTTCGGACAGCCCAGCCATGCACGCAAGCAGCCCCGGCCCGGTCGGATTCGCTGCGCTCGTCGGCGGCGATCAACGACCATCAACCAACGGGAGCCGACGATGACAGCGATGAACGAACTGGTCCAGGAGATCTGCCGGAACGTCACTCGCATGGTCTCGGACTGGGAGAATCGCCAACAAGCGGAGACCGGACGAGCGCCGTCCACCGAGGCCTCAGCTGCATGGGGAGAGCAGGCGATCATCCGGGCCGTGGAAATGGCGAGCCAGGTTCGCATGGTCGACGGACGGTCACCATTGACCCCGATTGAGGAGGACCAAGCAATCGACGAAGTTCGATCGCAAGTCTTCGGCCTCGGTGTTCTCGATCGCCTGATGGCCGACCCCGGCAACGAGAACATTCTTGCCAACGGACACGACAACGTCACCCTCGTCAAGGTTGGCGGTAGGCGCGTGCCCGGTCCGCCGCTTGCTTCCAGCGCTCAGGCGCTCGACGACCTCGTTCGCAGGCTTGCCGCCATGGCAGGGCGCACCGAACGCCGCTTCGACGATGCTCAGCCATACGTCGATCTCCGACTCCCCGATGGGAGCCGGATGCATGCGATCAAGACGGTTACCAATCGGCTGTACCTGTCGATCCGGATCCACCGCCACATGACGATCACGCTCGATGAGCTCATTGGGCTTGGAACCATCGACCCGACGCTCGCCCACGTACTCGAGTGTGCCGTACGGCCTCCTCTGCCTTGTTCGATCCTTATCGCCGGAGGCACCGACACGGGTAAGACAACCTTCGCTCGGGGCCTGATCTCGGCGATCCCACCCGACGAGCGGCTGGTCGTGATCGAGGACAACAGCGAACTCGGTCTCGAACTCGACCCGAAGCGCGCACCGCATGTGGTGGAGATGGAGGTTCGTCAACCGAACATCGAAGGTGTCGGGGGGATCGGCATGGATGTACTCGGCCGTCAGGCGTTGCGCATGCGACCCGATCGGGTGATCGTCGGCGAGACGCGGACAGGCGACGAGGTTCGCACGATGCTCGATGCAATGAACTCGGGCCACGAGGGATCGATGACCACGATCCACGCCGACTCCTCACTCTCGGCGCTCACAAAGATGCAGACGCTGGCCCTTACCGGTTCCGATGCGCTCAGCATGGAGGCGTCCGCCCACCTGATCAGCCTCGTGCTGCACCTGGTGATCCACGTAACCAAGCTGCCCGACGGACGGCGAGCGGTGACCTCTGTTCGAGAGATCACCGGTGCCCACGGTTCGCAGATCCAATCCATCGAAGTGTTCGCGGCTGGACCGGATGGCGTCGCCCGACCGACCAACTCCGGATTCAGCCAACGGTTGCTCGACCGACTCCGGGCATCGGGCTACGACCACGTTCGCGCCCTCGGAGACGAAGCGGCATGAGCCTCATCGTCTCGATCATGGCCGGCACTGGGGTCGGCATCGGCCTCCTGCTGATCATCCTCGGGCTACGAGGTATCGAGGAAACTGACGGGGCCTCGCAGCCGAGCCGATCGATCTTCGACAGGTTTGCCGACTTCGACCGAGTCCGTCTTCGGATCGGTCTGGCCGTCGGTGGTTCGTTGGCGGTCGGCTTGGTGACCGGCTGGCCGGTCGCCGTGCTCCTCACCTTCGGAGGAGGGCTCGCGGCACCGACCATTGCCGGAGCACAGAAGCGGCGTGAGCACGCTGTGGCGCTCACCGAAGCAGTGGCCACGTGGGCCGAGCAACTGCGCGACACGATCAGTTCGGCGGCGGGCCTTCAGGAAGCGATTGCGGTGACAGCCAAGGTCGCTCCGAAGGAAATCCGAGCCGAGGTGAACGACCTGGCCCTCGCGATGCGTCGAACGCCGTTGCCGATCTTGCTGCGACAGTTCGCCAACGCCGTCGATGATCCAGCAGCCGACCAGGTAGCCATCGCACTGATCCTCGCGTCCGAACGTCGAGGACAGAATCTCGTCGGCCTTCTCACCGACGTCGCTGAAGCAGCACGCGAGGAAGCGACCATGCGGATGCGGACCGAGACGTCTCGGGCCCAGACCTACTCAGACGCACGTGCCGTCACCTACATCGTGCTGGGCATGTTCGGGGTGCTGCTGGTGATGAGCCGCGGCTACCTCGATCCGTTCGACTCGTTGACCGGACAGGTCGTGCTCGCAGTCGTCGGGTCGCTGTGGGTCGGCGCCTTCTACGGACTCGCGCAGCTCTCGAGAGTGCGGCGGTCACCTCGCATCCTGAAGCTCGATGTACTGGAGGTTGTCTGATGATCGTTCCAATGCTGCTGGGAGCAGTCCTCGGGTTCGGATTGTGGTGTCTCCTCCGATCACTCGTCGTTCCCACCCCGATGCTCGGACCGGCCCTTGCCTCGCTCTCCGTGCCTCGCCACGATCGATCGTCGAGTGCTGCGAGCACGTTCGACGGTCACGCACAGCGATTCGGTGCATGGATCCTCGCCGTCACCGGGACCGACATGAGCGGGCTGCAATGCGACCTCGCCGTTGTCGATCGATCCGAGGCGGAGCAACTGGTCCAGCGGATCAAGACCGCCGTGGTTTATGCAGCGCTGCCAACGCTGCTCCACCTCTCCCCGTTGCTGCTCACCGGTTCGACGGTGTTCCCAACTGGCGTGATCTTGGTTGCGGTGCTGGGCGGGCTCGCTGGCGGGTGGTACGGCACCGACGCGCAGATTCGTTCACGAGCCAAGGTTCGCCGAACCGAGTTCGAATCCACTCTCACGACCTATCTCGGGTTGGTCTCGATCCTCCTCGCCGCCGGAGCCGGAACCCAGCAAGCACTTCAGGATGCAGTCGAGCAAGGAGACGGCTGGGCGTTCGGTGTACTCCGTCGCACCCTCGCCGACGCCCGGATTCGTGGAATCTCACCGTGGGAGGCGATGGGGGAGCAGGGCGAACGGCTCAACCTCGATGCGCTACGGGATCTGTCATCGACGATGGAGCTGGCAGGCAACTCCGGCGCCCATATCCGTGAGTCGCTTCTCACCAAGGCTCGAGCGCTCCGCAATCACCACCTCGCCGACATCGAACGCGAAGCGTCGAGCCGGACCACCGCCATGGCCGGTCCGACCGGCCTGCTGATGGCCGGGTTCGTCGTCCTCTTGCTCTATCCAGCTCTCGCCGCCGTACTCGCTATCTGAGACGACGCAACCTCTGGCCCCGGCCGGAAACCAACAATCCAATCAGGGAGACATCATGCACAACAGCGATCGAATTCAACAGACCAGCGTCCGGGCTCATGTCCACACGCACCTACTCGGGGAACGTTGTCGGGAGGCACTCGCCGCCCGCCTCGACGTGAAGGACGAACGGGGCGACGTCGCTCCACTGACGATCGGCATTGGAGTCATGGCCGCCCTTGCACTCGCAGTCGGGGCAATCATCACAGCGAAGGTCGTCGGCAAGGCCAACGCAATCAGCCTCGACTGATCACGCAGCTCGCAGCGAGGAGAAAGGAGCCGACGACTATGGAGCCGTTAGCCGAACCGGAAATGGCCGTTCCCGGCTTCACCGCCCATCGCGCGTTCATCGGCCCAGCACCGAGGGACCGTCGGCTTCGTGGCGACGACGGCAGCGTTGCGCCGCTGGTGATTCTCACCCCGATCATTGTCTTTCTGGTGACGTGGGTCGTGCAGATTGGCCTCTACTTCCACGCTCGTTCGATCGTCGAAGCGGCGGCACAAGACGGCGCTCGTGCGGCACAGATCGAGAACGGAACGTCGGCAGACGCTGCTGCGGCTGCCGGCCAAATCCTGTCTGGCAGCCGAAATCTGATCACCGAGACTTCGATCGATGTCGACGCCAAGGTCGACACCGTGACCGTCACGGTCAGCGGCAATGTCCAGAACGTCCTGCCCTTCTGGGGCGGAGGTTCGATCAAAGCAACCGCATCTGGTCCGGTGGAACGATTCCGCTCCGAAAGTGAACGATGAACCGGCGGAGCGAACGAGGGTCGGCGACGGCAGAGGTCGCCATCCTGGTGCCGACGGTCGTGCTTCTCGTCGGATTCGTGGTCCTCGTCGGACGATTGTCCACCACCCAACAAGGCGTCAACTCCGCCTCGGCCGACGCTGCACGAGCCGCATCGATTCGGCAGGATCCATGGGCCGCTCAAGCTGACGGCGTCGCAGCGGCAGCCGAAACGCTCGGCGACCAAAGGGTGTCGTGCGCCGTGCTCGACACTTCCATCGACACCGCCCGGCTCGAACCCGGCGGCATCGTGACCGCAACCGTGACCTGCACGGTCGGACTCGGCGACCTGCTCGGCCTTGGCATCCCGGGCTCCCGACAGGTCACCAGCAGTTCGTCGTCGACCGTCGACCGCTACCGAGGCGGATCATGACTACGGCAGCTCGGGCGGGTGAACGCGGGTCGGTCACGGTGTGGATCGTCGTCATGGCGATGCCGCTCATGATCGTTGCCGGACTCGTATTCGATGGCGGTCGGATTCTGGCCGAGCGACGCGAAGCGCTCGACGTCGCACAGAATGCGGCACGCGCCGGGGCTCAGGCCGTCGATGTAAGTGCAGTTCGCAGCGGTGACCTCCGGCTCGACCCGCAACTGGTCCAACTCGCAGCCCAGGACTATCTGACAGCGACCGGCCACACCGGGGCAGTCTCGATCGACGGCGCGAGCGTGACCGTGACGGTGACCAACACCGTCGACATGCAACTTCTCAGTGCCATCGGCATCGGTGAGAAGACCGTCACCGGAACCTCAACAGCCCGCCTGGTGCGCGGCGTCGAAGGAGCAGACGAATGAACAGGGCAATCTCTGCCATCAGGCCGACCACCATCAGCGCGGCGGCAATCGCCGTGTTGGGCGGCGTTCCGTATTGCCTTCTGGCCTACGTCGGGAACCCGCTGCCCACGATCGTCCCGAGCGCCGCCGACATCGGCAACGCGCTCAGCAACGGGCAGATCGATCCGCAGACTTGGATCAAGGCGCTCGCGTGCGTCGTCTGGGTGGCATGGGCACTGCTCACGCTCAGCCTTGTCGTCGAGGTCGCCGCCGTCGTCCGTGGCGGAACGGCTGCCGCCGTCCGCGGTCTGGGATCAACGCAATGGCTCGCCTCCCGTCTCGTTGGACAGATCAGCTTGGTCGCTGCTGTCGTCTTCCAGTCGTCGGCTGGGGTCGCTTCGGCTCTGCCGGCGCCACCACTGGCCTCGATCCACCACGATTCCTCACCCGACGCTCGTGCTGCAGCGTCAACATCGACTCCGGCGTCTTCGGATGACGATGCTGCAGTCCACCAACCAAGCGCCGTCGACATCGAAGTGGGTCGACACGAATCCCTCTGGGGTTTGGCCGAGACGCACCTGGGCGACGGTGATCGCTGGAGCGAGATCCGTGACGCAAACATCGGCCGGATCATGCCCGACGGAGTCGAGCTCAAAGCAGGCTTCACGACCATCCAAGAAGGTTGGACGCTGAGAATTCCCGGTGGGGACATGGCGCCATCGTCGGAAGGCGATAGCGGGACCTCGAACGCACCCGACCGGATCGGGACATGGAAGGTCGAACCGGGCGACCACTTCTGGCAGATCGCCGACACGGTACTGACCGCCTCTTGGGGGAGAGCGGTGACCGACGCCGAGATCCACCCGTACTGGGTCGAGATTGTCAACGCGAACATCCGCCACCTCACCAGTCCCGGTTCCAACCCCGACCTGATCTACCCAGAGGAGGACTTTGACATCTTCCTTCCACCGCTTCCTTCGGATACCCGCGCCGGTGGTGACGCTGCGGCCACGACCACCCTGCACCCGCTCGACGACCTCGATCAGTTCACTTCGTCTGTCACGCTCGACACATCCACCGCATCACAGTTGCCACCCGCTCCTGTCGTCGAAGTGCCCGCCGATGCCGATCGCTCGGACGAAGACACCATCCCGGGCATCACGGTCGTTCCGACGACGGCCGTCCCAACCACGGCCGCCCCCGTAGTGACCGCCGTCGTCGTCGAAGTGCCAGAAGCTTCTCCAGAATCAAGAAGAACCGAGCGTGACCTCCGGCCGATCGCGCTCGGCATCTTCGGGACAGCCATCGGCGGCGGCGCATTGATGGCAGCACTCCGGTCACGGCGGCGGCAACAGGCCGCCAGGCGTCGACCTGGAACGACGATCACGGATCCGCCGATCGAAGCATCAGATTTCGAGAAGCGGATCCGGCCAGTTGGCAGCACCGATGGGGTCAGGTGGCTCACTGCAACCAATCAGTTCCTCTCGCATCGCCTTGCCCTCCATCCGGAGAGCCGGTTGCCTGCCGTGGTCGCCATGCGAGCGGGGCACTTCGGCGTGGAGCTCTTGCTCGACGATGCTTGCCCACCAGTGCAGGGATTCATCGACGGGGGAGAGAAGGGCATGGCCTGGCGTCTTCACCCCGACCTCGATCTGCGGATGCTCGAGTCCGAAGCAGCGCACGCGCACTCCTATTGTCCGGGTCTACTTACCGTTGGCAGCACTGATGCCGGCGACCTGCTCCTGGACTTCGAGCAACTCGGTTCGGTCTCAGTCACCGGCGACGAGGAGACGATCATCGGCTGGATGCGATCCATCGCCGCAGGCGTCACGTCCGTCTCCTGGGCGCAGCGATGCCGGGTCGTCGCCATTGGTGTTGACGATTCGCTGGCCGGTATCGAGCAGGTAGTGGTTCCAGCCGACCCGCATGCGTGGTCGCAGGAGATCAAGGCGTCGATGACGGCGACCGCACAACGGCTCGACGCATCTCCGTACGAGCAGCGGGTGAAGCCGGGTGAGCTGCACTACCCGACGCTCGTGCTGATTGGTCCTGGAAACGAGGGCATCGCCCAATTCCTGGCACCGATCGGCGACCTGGCGTATTCGCCGTTCGCCGTCATAGCCGCCGCGCCGCTGACCGGCGAGGCCCGGATCGAGATGTTCCCAGGGCGGGCGACGATCGAGCCGCTCGGCATCGAATTCGTTCCGGTGACGACCGAGTCCGCTGCAATTGGGCTCGCGGTCGACCTGCTCGCCGCAACCGGCGACACGATCACTGTCCCCTCCGAGCTGCTCGACGATCCCGGACCGCCCGAACTGCTGGAGGGACCGGCATGGCTCTACGACGGCACGTTTGACGAACCGGTCGACTTCAACAACGGAGTCGATGACCTGTTCCTTGAGCCTCCGCTGCAGCAGCCCGAAGCGACAGAACTCCCTGACGCAACCGTGGATTTGATCGTTGAGGATTCAGAACACCAATCCGCAGCTCGTTCGACGGAGAGAGATCTACCTGCCGGTCTTGAGTCAACTCCTTTGGTCGACATCGACTTGGCCAAGCCGGTTGACGTGCCACCGCAGGTCGCAGGTGTCGATGATTCGTCCGATCTCGAGACAGCAGCAACTCCTCCCGGATCGACCGTGATTGAAGGCGGCGCTCCTGAATCGCCCGACGTCGACGAAGCTCCGGCCGAGCTCGACGACAAGGTCGATGAAATCGACGTTCGTCAAGATGTAGTGCCATCAGCGCTGACGCCCAGTCAGCCCATCGGGGAGTTCATCTCGTCGGTGCTCGCTGGGCACCGAGTCGAAGTGAGGATTCTTCAATCGGTGCCAGAGGTCATCGGGCTCGACGAGTCGCCTCAAGCCAAGCTCGAAGCGGTCATCGTGTACCTCGCTTACCACCGAACAGTGTCCTCGGATCGGTTGCGGCAAGCGTTCTGGCCGACGGCGGCAAACCGTAAGTCGTGCGACAACGCCATGGCGACCATTCGCAGCCTGCTTGGCACCGCGATGAATGGCGATCAGCTGCTTTCGGTTGCGACCAACACCGGCCGGTTTGCGGTGGATGACGAGCTTGGCTGTGACTGGTCCCGAGTCGAGGTGCTAGTCAATCGAGCGAAGTCAGTGAGCGAAGCGACGGACAAGATGGCGCTGCTCGAGGCCGCTGTTGGTCTCATCACCGGCAGGCCCGCCGCAGACGCTGCGCCAAGGCACTACTCCTGGATTCTCGATGACGAGGAGGTCTACACCCGGATCGAGACGATGCTCACCGACGCGAGCTACCAGCTTGGTCGGCTGGCGATCGACGCCAGTTTGCCTGACCTCGCATGGTGGGCCGCCGAACAGGCATTGCGAGTGGTCCACGGTCAGGAAGCGCTGTACCGCATCCAGATGGAAGCAGCCGATATGGGCGGAAACCGGCAAGGAGTTGATGACGCCTATCGTGCCGCCGTTCGCTCGGCCCAGGCCCTCTCCGAATGGGAGGAAGTCCAACCCGAGACCGAGGAGCTCTACAACAAGCTCACCCGCAAGCTCTCCGCGGGATCTGCTCGAGCGGGCGTTGTCCAGAATGGCGACGCTAGTCGGTGAGGTGGACCTGGCCAGGAAGGCGTGGGTGACCCCTCAACCCAGTCGTCGGCCGGAACGCTCGTCAGCTACTGGATCAGGCGGGTGCCCGAGGCATCTCAGCCAAGTGGCGGGTTGAGCGGCTCGAATTCTCCAGAGTGATGCAGCCTTCCATCTCAAGGCATTCGGATCAGAACTCCCACCAAGTGTGCTGACCAGCGAGATTGACATCGCTCCTGCAGCATCTGTTGCCAGTAGAGCTTGGTCAGGCTTGACGACGTGGCGGAAGGTCCGATCCTCGTGCAATCGCCAAACAAGGCGCCGAGACCTTGACTCGTCGAACGCTTCTTGCTGTCGCCCTGATTGCTGGCCAGACCGCCACAGGTAGTCGTAGACAGCCGGAACCACATTGGCCGCGTTGACAGATATCGCCTTACCCGCATCCTTCTCGCCCGCCTCGTCTGTCATCGACGGAAGGATTCTCTCGGAACAGGTCGTGCAGACCGATGTCGGTGAGCTGCGTCGCAGTTCTCCAGGAATCGCCAGCCCGTCGACTCGAAGCCCGACGACTGCCGGTGTTCCATGTCGTTCTCACTTGTGATGAGGATGAGCTGAAGCGAAGAATCGAAGGTGACGAAGTCGAAGCGCAAGCGAGGGACTGGCGGATCGATCACATCGCCAAGTTCCAAGAAGCCCGTGTTTGGATGGCCCGCTCCGCAGACCTCGTCATCGACACGACCAGTACGGCTCCTTCTGCCGTGGCAAGGCAGATCGTCGCTGCAGCCAAGGTCACGCACGGTCGAACCCGCTGATATCTGACGTCAAGACCATTCCGGCGATCTCGTGCCCACCCCGAGAGGGGGAGATGCCAGCCCAACCGGCGGATAGTCGGGCGGAGTCAAGGTGGAGCGGACCCATCCCCGGCGGGGATCAGGAGAACACCTTGACTGCGTGGCCCGCCGATCCGGCAGCGGTCTCGTCAGAAGCACCGGACCTCGGTGCGAGTGAAGCGAGCGAGTAGGCGCTTAGCGAGTAGCCGCCGACCTTCTCGCCGTTCTCGTCTGCACGGAACCGATAGCTGAGGCGTCCGCCGAAGGCGACGACCTGACCCTTGCGGAGGTCGGTCGCTGTATCGGCGGTTCGACCCCAGGCATCGACCGGAAGCCAGAGGCGGCCGGTCTTCGTTCCGGCCTGTCCGCTGGCAATGGTGAACGTCACTCGGGCCTTGGAGCCGGCTCGATCGATGGTCGGGGCCGATTCAAGCTTGCCCGTTCCCAGCACATGATTGGCCACATCGATCTCAGCGGCGTCGAGCGACGGGTCGAGGAAGTCGAAGTCAGTGGCTGTCGCAACGAGCCGCTCACGCTGCTCGCCTGTCTGTCGGTCGCGCCACGACTTGTGCGTCAGGCGCCCGGCGATGGCGATGCCACGTCCGGTCGAGCCGTGAGCGTTGAGCACCCCGGCAGTGTTGCCCCACGCTTCGACATCGATCCAGAGTCGGCCGTGACCGAACTGGCCTGTCGCGAGTCGGAAGGTGGCGAGTACGCCGTTGGTGGTCTCTCGTCGAATGATGTCGCTGGCGATGACGCCAACGCTGTGAAAGCTGGTCATGGCTTCTCCTGATCTATTGGGACATGCCGGGCAGAGGGTCCTGCAACGGACGATTTCTGGGCTTGGGCCGTGGTCGCTTTGTGCGGTCGCCGTTCATGGCCGGCGCTGCGGTTACCGGGTCGGGGTCCATCGCTGCGATCTGGCGGAGGCGCTCGAGCGCTCCGACGATCTCGGTCCGGTCGGAGGTGTCGCCTCCGTTGGCGATGAGGAGGATGTCGCGGCCGAGCCTTCCGGGCACTGCCGGGATGTTGCGAATGCGCGCCACCGCAGCATCGAGCTGAGCGATCGGGGGGTCGGACCCCGCCAGTAGCTCGTCGTAGAAGCTGAGCAAAGCACGGACGGGACCGATGATCGACGCCAGGTCGATGACCGTTGCATCTCCATCAGTGGGAGTGTTCGCCGTAGCAGGTTCGGGTCTCATCAACCCAACGAGGGACTCCGACTGGCGTCGAATCGGACACTGATACTCAATTGGCCGAGTTCGGTGAGCTTCAACGAGCGGGCGGCGCTCTCGCCCAAAATCGCGATCGGAGCCTTGCCCGATACAGGCCCTCCGCATGACTGAGCCCTCAACGATCAGCGCTCGCGAAGCGGGCTGCCGGAAGCGGTGGGATAGGGAACCTACGAGCGAGAACTATCGTCAGTGGGGCCATGAGAATCCAATTTCCAGCTATGGCTGCAGCGCTTCTCTTCGGCTCATGCAGCGATGGGCCGGAACAGCAGACGCGAATCAGCGACGACGAAGCATCATCCAGCTCGACGACGGAGCCCGGCGACGGGGAGCGCGGTGGCGATGTCGTCCATCGGAACGTCCAAATTGATGAGTCTTTGAGCTCCTTCCCAATCATGTTCGCGGAACGCGTCTGCGCTGGTGGCACCCGTGCCGTGGCTGAACGATCTGCCTCCGGGCCCGCATGCTGGCGGCAGCAACCGATCGACAGACGGCAGAATCGGGGAATCTCTCCGATCGGCCCAAGAGTCACGACCGATCTATGACGAATCCAGACGCTGCCACTGGCCCGGAACGGCGTTTCAGTTGGATTCGCCGCACTGTCTCGATGATGGTGGTTGTCTCGGTCAGCTTCTTTGTCCTGGTTGTCGTGGGCTTCGGAGCGAAGACCTCATGCACCAACGATGCCTCGGTCAACGGGCTCGATGAGACGCCGTGCGCTGTCATCGACACGTGGGCGTGGGGAGGCCTGATCCTCACGGTCACACTTGCCGTCCTTGGCTATGGAGTGTTGGTACCGAAGCGGATCCGTGAGTGGGTTCTCATCGCCATGATGGTTGTCGTGCTATTCGCTGCATCCGCCGGAATGGCCGCTGTCCATCCTGGGTGACGCCGGTGAGAGTTCTGACGGCGCCGATCGAGCTGATCGCTGACGCCGCTGTCGCTCTACATGCGTTGGTCCTCCCAACCTTTGTCAGCTTGGCCCATCGGCCATAGCGGTGTAGGGCACTCGCGGCTCGAGATTTCTGGTTGGACGTGTCCGACACGTCGAGTCGGCGCGTCCCTCGTTTGGTCTGACGGGCGGTAGTCGCCCGGATCTCAAGGAGACCAACGTGTTGCACCTCGCTCGCATCAATGCCCGGCTCGCCATGGGCGGCATCCTCGCCCAGATCGCCGATCCTGCTGCCGACCCGTCCTTCCCCGGGAACGAACTGGCCGTGAGCATTCTCGGTTGGCTGAAATGGATCGGCCTCGCGGGATGCCTCGCCAGTCTCTTCATCGGCGGAGCTGTCTGGGGCCTGTCGCAGCAGGGCGGCAACACGGTGTCTGCATCTCGCGGACGGGTCTACGCCCTCGGCGGGGCGGCGGGCGCCGTCGTCATTGGACTGGGCGCAACGATCGTGAATCAGCTTTCGGGCCTGTCATGAGGGGGCGCATCCTTGTCCTCTCGGTCGTCACTGTTGCCGCAGTCGCCGGGCTGATCCTGACCCGCGAGGGTGGGAACGCCGCTGAATCTGGATCCAAGACGGTGAGTCCCTCGGAGCCAGCAACTCAGGGTGTCGAAGCTCCGCCAACGACGGTAAGCGACCCGACGATTCAAGTAGTCGTCGAGGTTGAGCCTCCCGAGCCGAGCGCCGAACAAACTGAGGCGGGCGCACGGGTGGCAGCAGTTCGACTACTCGAAGCAACCGAGTCGATCGTGCTGCTCAGCCCGGCCGATGCCGCCGCCGCGCAACGCTCGCTGTCGACACAACGATCTGGCGATCGGCTTGCCGCCGAAGTCGAGGAGCAGATGATCGATCTCGTTGCGTCCGCACCCGGCGGGATCACACTTTGGGTCACACCACTGAGCGCTCGGTCCGTTGCATCCGACGAGGGCTTCGAGGTGTCGATCTGGTACGCCGAAGTGCTGGCGATCGACTCGACCACCGTGGTCGACAACTGGCGCACCGTCACCTACTCCCTCGCATGGGAGGACGGCGGCTGGAAGGTCGACGACATGGTCTCGCTTTCTGGACCCGTACCAACCCGTTCGGCATCGCTCCTGCCGACACGCGCCAGCGCGGTCGACGCGATGCTCACTGGCTACTCCGACGACGGGCTCACTCCGTGACGCTGCTCGCAGTCGACATTCCGATCGTCGACGACCTGATCGGCGGGGTCGTTGAGGACGCTGCGACCGCTGTGCTCGACAACGTCGTCGGGGTCCTGTTCGGTCTGGTTGGTGGAGCCATCGAGGCGACGACCACCGCGCTGATCGGAGCGATGGAGGCAACCTCGTCGCTGAGCCTCACTTCGGCCGAGTTCGAAGGCTTGTCCGGCATCCGGTCGCAGGTGCTGGGCATCTCGATGGTTCTTCTCGTCGGGTTCTTGTTCATGAATGTCATGAAGTCGGTAGCCGCCGGTGAGCCCGGCAACGTCGTTCGGGCGGCTCTGGTCGATCTGCCATCGGCGATGTTGTGGACGGCGCTCTTCACTTCGGTGGTCGACAAGGTCATCGAGGTCGTCGATCTCGCCTCGGCGGCGGTACTCGGTGATGTCGGCGAGTCGATCGGGCAGGTTGGGTCCGTCCTTGCCGCAGGGGTGGCGATCCCCACACCGGGTGCCGTGGGGGCTGGGTTGCTCGGCATCATCTTCGGACTGCTGTATGTCTTCGCCGCTCTTCTTGTATGGGCCGAGCTGCTTGTCCGATCGGCTCTGGTCTACATCATCATCGTGATCGCACCGCTCGGGTACGCAGCGAGAGCGAGTGCCGGTGCCCGTCAGATCGCCCGGCGAATCACCGAGATGACAGCGGGGGTGATCCTGGCCAAGTTCGGCATCGCCCTCGCCTTTGGGATCGGGGCATCCCTGATCGACAGCGGGAACACGATCGGAGATGAGTCCGGCGGTGTCGTGCCCGACTTCGACATCTCGGCCATGTTCATCGGGACCACCGTGATCATGCTCGCCGCCTTCATGCCGTGGATGATCCTCAAGCTGATTCCAGTGCTCGAGACCGCTACCGCAATGGGCGGGGCCGAACGCAGTCCTCTCAAAGCCGCCGGCACAGCGGCAGGTATCGGCGTCGCAGCCATCACCGCCGGTCGGCTCTCGGGCACGGGCGCCGGAAGCGGTGCCGGGACTTTGAGTTCGGGAGGGTCTTCTGGTCCTGCCGGCAGCAGCCGCGGAGGAGGGTCGGATGGATCCCCGGGCTCGTCGGGTGGCGGTCCGTCCTCGTCGCCATTGGGCGGTGGGTCATCAGCTGGGACTGCCTCAGCGGCCAGTTCGCGGAGGACGGGGCAATCGAAGGGTGGCGACACACTTGTCGGCTCAGATGACCGGGGGAGTGCGTCGAGCGTCGAGGTCGTCGATGTGGGCACGCCTCGTCCCGGAATGATCGCCGTGACGCCGCCTGCCAACCCGACTCAGCCAGGCCCGACACCGCTCGGATCGTCGACTCGAACGAACGGAACCAACCGATGACGACAGGCTTCCCCGGTTCGACGGGCCGCACCTACCGGCTCAGCCCGCCCGACCGAACGGGTTGGATGTTCGGGCTTGGTCCAATCCAGCTCCTCATCTGCGCCATCGGTGTCTTCGTGGGCGTGTTCGTGATGACGATGTTCGGTCCGATCGCCGGGTGTGTGGTGATCGTCTCGTTCATCGGACTGGGAGTCGCCAAGGTCGGCGACATGTCGCTGGTGCAAGCGGTCCCGCACGCGCTGCGCTGGGCCAAGACCACGACCCGAGGACCCTCGGTCTGGTTCGCTGTCGTCCCACTTGTCGGAGGTGACGCCGAGCGGACAGCACCGAGCGTGCTGGCCGACCACGAACTACTCATCGTCGATGCCGGGCACATCGGTGTCGGGGCAGCGGGGGCGAAGATCGCCGTCAGTCGTGATCGGCGCAACAACACCTATGCCGCCACGTTGCGGGTGGCGGGCAAACAGTTCTCACTGGTCGAGCGGGGCGAGCAGGACCATCTCGTCAACCAATGGGGAATCGCTCTCCAGGCATTCATCGCCGAACGTTCTCCGGTGGTGTCGATTCGGTGGTCGGAATGGGCCGCTCCGGCCGGGCTCGACGAGCATCGCCAATGGCTCAACGAACACCTCGCGGCTGACCCACTGTCTGATGTCCGCATGGCGTATGAACGTCTCCTCCAGGAAGCCGGATCACAGGCCACTCGCCACGAGACGTTGGTGACCGTCACCATCAACGCCGGGAAGATGTCGCTGCGCCGAACGCAAAGGGACGACACCACCCGTGCCGCAGTCGACCTGTTGCTCACCGAGATGCGGCTCTTCGCCCAACGGCTCGAAGGCGCCGACCTTGCGGTGTCGCCACCGCTGAATCCCGGCGAGTGGGCACGGGCGATGCGGCTTCGGCTCGACCCGTCATCGCGGCTTGCCCTCGACGGTCGAGCCCGATCGCTTGGGGAGACGGCGGGGGAGTGTTCACCCGACAACGCCGGTCCGCTGGCGGCGGTTGCGAACTGGACGTCGTGGCAGACCGACGGCGCCTACCACCGTGCGTTGTACGTGTCGGACTGGCCCCGGCTCGACGTCCCGGCTGCGTGGATGGCCGACCTCATGCTCTACAACGGAGCAGTCCGAACGGTGAGCGTGTTCTTCGAACCGATCCCACGATCGAAGTCGCAGCGCTCGATCACTCGTGACGCTGCCAAGATCCAGTCCGATGCCGAGCACCGATCCGAGAAGGGCTTTCGTGTCGGAGCGCACCACCGGCGGGCGGCACAGGCGGTCGAGGAGCGCGAGGAGGAGTTGGTCGCCGGGTATGGCGAGTTCAACTACGCCGGCGTCATCACCATCACCGCCCGGACCACCGAAGAGCTCGACGAGGCGACCGATGAAGTGACCCAGGTTGCTGCCGCAATCGGGCTCGAGGTCCGGCCACTCAACGGTCGGCACGATCTGGCCGTGTGCGCAACGTTGCCCTTGGCTCGCGGTCTGGTCCCGAAGGAGCACATGTGATGACACGACTCCTGCCAAGCAGACTGCGGCTGCCCGGTTGGATGACTGCGCCCGGACTTCGTCTTCCGAGGCATCGTGCCACCACCGCACACGCGAGTGCTCTCTATCCGTTCCATACGGACTCCGGTCTGGGGACTCGGGGCGTGTACATCGGCGAGGACATCTCCGCCGGAGGTTCCTCGTGGTGCTACGACCCGTTCCAGCTCTACACCGACAAGGTCATCACCAGTCCCAACATCATCGTGCTCGGCATGGTCGGGTCCGGGAAGTCGTCGGCGGTCAAGACCTATCTGTACCGCTCGATCGGCCTCCTTGGCTCTGGCGATGGCAATCCGCGCTGGTGCGGAATCCTCGACCCGAAGGGTGAGTACGGGCCACTCGCCGAGGCTCTGGGTTTGAGCCGGCTCGCCCTCGCCCCCGGTGGGCGGATCCGGCTCAACCCAATGGACCCTGGCCCCTACAGCGAGTCGCTCGACGAGCTTCGCTCTCGACGGTCGCAGATGGTCGGCGCCATGGCTGCAGCAGTGCTCCACCGTGAGCTTCGGCCGATTGAGGACGCAGCGCTCGGCTGGGTGATCGACATCATCACACTCACCCCCAACACCAACAGCGTTCCCACGTTGCACGACGTGGTCGACCTTCTGATGCATCCGACCGACGCCATGGTCGACAAGGCCCAGCTCGACTCGGCCAGGGAACTAGCACGCGAGATCTCCGACGTGCGACACGCACTCGGCAAACTCCTCGACGGTCACCTCCGAGGCATGTTCGATGGCCCGACGACCGAGCACATCGACTGGGGCGGCAGGGGAGTGGTCATCGACCTGTCGTCGGTCCACACCGACCCCGATGCGCTGACCGTGGTGATGATCGCAGCCATGGGCTGGTTTCAATCGCTCCTCGCCGCCCCCGACTCCGAACACGTTCCCCGCCGGGTCCAGGTGTGGGAGGAGATCTGGGCGCTACTCGGCCAGGAGCGCACTGCCAAGTATTTCCAGTCCTGCCAGAAGCTGTCTCGTGACTACGGCGTTGTGAACATCTCGGTCGCCCACCGCATTGCAGATTTGCGTGCCCAATCCGACGACGGCTCGGCCGCGGCCAAGGTCGCCACGGGCTTGCTCGCCGACACTCAGACCCGAATCCTGTTCCGGCAATCAGCGGACCAAGTCCCCGAGGCCGTGCAGATGCTTGGACTGACCGGCGTCGAAGCGCAGATCCTGCCCCGTCTCGCTCGGGGGCGAGCGCTCTGGCAAGTCGCCGACCACAAGGCCGTGGTGCAGCACCGCATCGGCTCGACCGAGTGGCCCATCACCTTGACCGACGCCAACTTGAACGTCTGATTCGCTCATCTCACCCGGCTGATCTCACAGCACTGATCTCGACCATGGACGCCTCGTCCGGAATCAAGGAGAATACCATGCACCCAGAAACCTGGAACCGACCCGAACTGGTCCCGCTGCCGTATCCGACCAGGATCCGGTACGCGAACCCACCGTCGCATCCCGATGCGCTCAGCGGCCTGCTGACCCGATTCCCCGAGCTGTTCGTCGATCTCGAACTCGTTCCCAACCTCGAAGCCATCGAGAAGATCGCTCGTCTTGGCGACGATATCGACTGCACAACTGATCCTCACTGGCGGTGGGGGCTGCCCACCCCGTCGCTCCTCCGCTTCCAACGGCGACTCTACGAACGGTTCGCCGTGTCGATCATGGACACCGATTTCGACCTGCTCGTCGACAACATCTTGCGAACCATGTTCCGGCGTGAGGCGTCGCTCGAAGTGCTTCGGCTGCTCGCTTCGCTCCGAACCGTCGAGGCGTTGACGCTCGGACACGATGTGCCCGGCGGCTTCTACCAACTCGAACTCCTCCAATCGGTCCGCCCCGTCTGGCTGGTCGAAATCATCGAACGAATGGCCGCTCTTCTTTCTGTTCCCGTGCCCGCCTACAGCGCAGGGACCGTGCCCGGCGTCTTCGGCTTCCTGGTCGGCATCAACGGCCGCCGAACGGGAGCCATCATCACCATCACCGAAACAGGTGATGGGGGGCGGAGGGTCTGGTGCGAGCACCTCGATCACGGAGCCGAGTCGTGGTCAGTCGACGAACTCAGCAACGACGACCGCCGCTGTCTGCTCGACATGGTCGCCGAAGTCATCAAAACCGATGTGGCCGAACCCTTCTGCCTGCCCGCTCCAACTGCTCGAGTGATTTCGGCGAGAGATTCCGCGGAGGTGCGCGAAGCTCTGTAGGAAGCGGTTGCTGGCGGTACCGATCCTCATCGTCGTCGATATGTGCGCCCCCGATCGGCACTTGTCTCCAGTGGGGCGTGCCCCATCTGGATATCGACCGCGCGTTAGGGGGCGGTCGGCGTTGAGCGAACGTTGGGGGCATCGCTAGTGGTCGTCGGGGTACTCGATCTGGAACCACTCAGTTTCACGGACAAATCGAAACAGCGGCCAAAACTGAAGCTGTCGAAGATAGATGATCTCGCCCTCAAGACATCGAGCGATCAGTTCTCTCGTCTCGCTACCGTTGGGATCCAGAATCGCGCATTTGGCGAGCTGGAATGCGTCGCCCAGATTCGACGTGTCCCACTTCTCCACTTCGTCGAGTACAGCCTCGTTGGATAGGCGATCCCGACCGAGCCTGGCGAGCCACAGGTTGACCTGGACGATTCGAGGACTGTCGCCTTCTGGATCGCTCCTCCTGACCCAATCGTTGAGCTGAATCAGCAGTGGCGTCGCCACCGCATAGCGCTCGTAGAGCAACGCCTGGAACGACGAGTCGATGCCGAACGAGATCCACGCGTCTCTACCTGCAGGATTCACCTTCCACCCAAGGGAGAAGAGCAGCAAATTTCCTGCGGCCTCCACTACCGCTACCGCGCGTTCAGCAGATTCAATCGTTAGACGGTCGAACGCATCTGGATCGTTCACATTTCTTGAACTTGCATCCCCATGAACTATCCGATTTCTGACGTCCAGACATGATCGAAAGTCATTCATCAGTTCCTGCAACACTGGCAGACGCGGGTACCCAACGTTCTTCTCGAACCAGTTGAAGCGTTCAGGATATTTGAACCTCATCACTTCGGAGACCTGCGCGGCCACTGCCTCGTTGCGAATGGCCCCGATTTCACCCAACCGTTGAAAGTCAGAAATGGTGAATGTCTGCTTGGACTCCAGGGTGCGCCGGGCTGGGGTGTGCTCCTCAAAGTAGATGCGAACTATACGTTCGAACAACCACTCAAAGCGAGTGAATGCATAGACGAACTGAGCCTCAAGAAATGTTCGCTCGCGACTCGACGCCCTCATCATTCGCTCCATGTGGCGGGCTGCCTCGATGGCGTCTGGAGGGGCATCGGGAAAGTTGCTCATGACGAAGGAAGCGAAGTCCCAGTAGAAGCCGTCCTCGCCAACGCCTATACGGGATGTGGCCTGGAAATCGCGCACCGCACCAAGCATGAAGTCAGCGAACACAACGTCGCCTCGGGGGAACGCTAGGAAGAGTGTCGCTGACGCCGCATTTCGATCGGGCCGGTCGAGTTCCGCAGCTTCAACGGCCAGCCCGGTCAATGCCGAGTGGACCGCTTCCATGTCTTCGCGAAACAGGTCTGCCGTCAGCATCGCCTTCCAGTTCGATGGTTCGTGATCGTCGCTCATCTGCGCCGTTCGCTTTCTGGACACCGTCGCTCGGTTGACTCGCAATCGAACCTACATCAGAGTAGTGACATCACCTCGAGAGGAAACATGGACGACGCGGAGATCGTGACGCTCATACGAAGTGACGACGCTCGGGTGAATATCCCCGGTTCTGCCGAGGGCAACTGAGGTGGCCCGCACTCCCTGCCGACCCACGCCTAGTGGCCGATGGCGACAAGTGGACTTGAGTGAATGCTCCGGCGCTGGCGGACCACCAGCCGGAGACTGTCGACGAACTGGTATCGCCGGAGTCGTCAGAGAACGAGCGCGAGCAGTATCGCGAGCGCCCACCCGACAAGTAGGTGGGGACCGAAGGGCCAGCGTTGTTCATGCATCCGGCCCCGACTGAGTAGGTGTGCGACGGTGAAGCTGGCCGATGCAGCGAAGAACCCGATCACTGCGAGGATCGGGCTGAGCCAGCCGAGGTAGAGGCCGAGCGCTGCGGAGAACTTGATGTCGCCGAAGCCGATCGAAGCCGGCGAGATGAGGTGACTGATCAGCCACGGTCCGGCGAAGACAGCCGTCCCGATCATCATCGACGGTAGTGGCATTGCTTCATCGCCTTGTCGTGCAGCAAGCGCGAATCCGCCCAAGCCCGTTAGCACGATGAGCGCGACGTGTACGTTCGGGAGCCTGCGGCGGCGGGCGTCCTCGGTCGCAGCGGCAGCTGCGACGGCGCCGCCGAGCAGGAAGGTGGCAACGACGATGGTCTGCACGATGTCGTCCTTCTGATTGGCTGCGTCTCCTATCGGCCGACCTGTGCCGTAACGGAGTCCTGCGCCCTTGCGCACCCACCAGCTGCTTCGATGACGAATTGGGTCCAGCGGACACCGTTCCACCAGCGCCATGCCCTGACGCCGGTGGGATCGGGGTACCAACGCGGCTGAAGCTTCTTGAGTCGGCGAGCGCTGCAGTGCTGGGCCTTGTCGTTTTGCAGGATCGTTCGGACATTGAAGCCAGCAGCCATCAACTGACGTTGGTAGATCCGAATCAGCACGACGGCGTCGTGGCGCTCGCTCGCAGTCCAACCGACTCGTGCTCGTTGGGTCAGATGATGGCCGATGGCGACGTGGTCGCTGCTGAAGCCGTGTCCGTCTCGGCGTATCGCCCCGTCGCAGACCGAGGCGAGGTACTCGATCGCATCGGCTTTGCTCGCGTAACCCGGCCAGATCGCACGTCGGCGTCCAATTCGCATGTCGTTGTCCCCTTGATCGAGTGATTGTCGATGGGGGAGAACTGGCCGGTCTCCAAGGTGGCTCCTCATCATGCCACACGTGTGTGACTGACCGGATCGAGCCTTCGGAGTCAACGCATCACGGCTGGTCGTAGGGGTGGCGCGTTTCCGAGTGAATCGAGTCGTATCGCATGACGGTCCAGAAGACCTCGTCGTTGTAGACAGGTACGTTGATCTCGATGTCGAGAACCACCCGGGGATCATGCTCGACGTTCCATTCGAAATAGTACTCGTTGGGCTGAAGCGTGATCGGCCCCGTCCCCGGAGCCGATCCGACGGGCCAGTAGTCGATCTCGAACGTGATGGCTTCCGCCGAGTCGTTCCAGACCGCCACATCGGCATACCGCATGTCGTTCGTCGGTACGCGGACTTGGCTGGTGCCGCACGCAAACATCTTGGGCCGGCTGTACCACGTGAGGTATCCAGCGAGCGGCGGCCACGTGTTGGTCTTGACGACGTACTCTTCCGATTCGCTGAACGCGATCATGACGGCCCCACGGCCGTAGCCGCTGTTCAAGGCGTTCGTCCAGTGGTCCCATCCAGCGGGATCGGGATCTCGATCCATCACGTTTCGGTAGACGAGACGCACGAACTCTCGGTTGTCGAGCCGCCCGTAGGTCTGCACGAATTCGTCGGAGACTTCGAAGCTCGCTGAAATCGTCTCGAGGTTCGTCGACCGGTCTTCGTAGGTTCTGAGCCAGTAGTCCCATCCGTCGGAGTCGGGCTCTCGCCCGAAATAGGCGGCGTAGAGCCGGTAGACGGAATCGGTGAGCTCTGGACATGCGGACACGTAGAGCGCCGAGGAATTCGGATCTTGGCTGACGGCAAGCGCTATTTGGCTCGTCGAGGTTGCACTCGTGGAGTCGGCGGGTTCGGCCCCACTCGTGCCTTGGCTCAGAATCAATACGAACAGAACGAAGGCAAAGAGTGTCTGGGCGACCTGTCGGTGTCTCATGTGCCCATGGTGGCAGGTGGCAGGTCTCGAACTGGCAACGTCCTCATCTCAATTCGTTAGAAGCCATGGTCTCCGCGATCGACTCACTGTCGGTCGCCAGGAGACCGGCGGGTTGCTGCGAGTCACAGGTGCGGAACTGATAAAGGCGTCACCGGCTCGTTGACCTGCAGCTACACGCCCAAATGTGAGATGACTTCAGGAATGTGAGATGGAATGGGAGATGGCGTTGGAGGTGCCTGGTCGACCGTTCGGCCATGCCAAAGGATCTCTTGCGGATGTTCGATGAGGAGTGGGCCGTGGTCGGGTCGTCGGTCGTGTCACGGCGGCGATTGGCCGCCTGGCAGGATGGTGACCCTCGGTTGCGTGGGTGTCGCTCACCCGCCGATCTGATCGCTCGCATCAGACATGGCGACCTGTTCGACTCTCGTGAGCTGTGCCACGGCTTGCTGGCCCTGGTCGGTCACGACGAGTTCGCCGTCCGAGTTCTGCTGCAGGCGATGATGCCGTCCCTGACGAATGAACTGGTGCGGTTGCTGGTGCCGGTCAGGGCGTCGTCATCGACCAGTTTCACAGCCGACGACGGTGAGGTCGATCAGATCCTCGTCTGTGCTGCGAATCAGGCAGTCCACGAGCATGCCGGATCGATCTCGATGTGGCCGATGTCGGATCTCGTGCATCGCACGCACCGATTGGTCGTACAACGAATCCGTCACGAGCGCCGCTGGATGTCGGCGAACTGCGTGACCGACGAGGTCTTGTTCGGGACTGTCGCCCCGCCGCCTGGTGAGGAACCTGACTCGTCGGTCGAGGCGCTGGCGGTATTGCTTCGTGACGTTGCTCGCGAAGGTCGGGTGGCGAAGGCGGATGTTGCGTTGGTGTGGAAGTCGCGCCTTGCCGGGTTCGATTCGGCCGAGATGGCTGGCGAGCTTGGTGTCAGCACCGACACGTTTCTTCGCCGACGTCATCGGGCCGAATCCAGAATTGTCGAGGCGATGCGGGAGGTTGCCTGATGGCGAGCGACACCCGGTCGACCGCCGGTTCCGGTCCCGACGAGTGGGCGGCGTTCGTCATGCTCGGCGTCGGCGTGTTGGTTGTTGCTGTCTGGTCGGGTGCTCAGATGGCGACGTTATTGGCAACCGGTCACTGGTTGGCAGCAACGATTGGTGATGGCCTCGGGGCAATGCTCCGGCTTCCGTCGAACGCATCGAAACCGGCGCTTGCTTGGCCGTCGACGGTGCAGTCCGATCTGCCGGGGCCAATCGTCTACTGGTCGGTCACGGCTGTCGTGGTCGTGGTCCAGGCTGCTGTGTGCACCTGGCTCGGAGTGCGAATGTTCAGTTGGCGGGTCGGGACCGACAAGCGTGAACGCCTCGGCGTCAACGCGAACGCTCGGTTCGCCACGGCCAAGGATCTGCGAACGATCATCGTCACAGGTCCACAGCCTGGCCGGTTCATCATGGGCAGGGTTGGTGGAAACCTCGTAGCCACCGAGAACCGTGCGGGTGCGCCGACCCGTCGACGTCGCAAGGGCGAACCGGTCGATCGCCAGGGTGACCGGTCGGCCGTTGCGGTCATCGGGCCACAGCGTTCGGGCAAGACGGTGAATGTGATCTCGGGGATCCTCGAGTGGGAGGGTCCGGCGATTCTCAGCTCGGTTCGTGACGATCTGTTCGAGCGGACGATCACCCGTCGGTCGCAGCTCGGTCAAGTGTTCGTGTTCGATCCGCTCGAATCGCTTGGTGAGCTTCCCGAGGGCGTTCACCGTGTGGGTTGGTCGCCGTTGCATGTGGCCGGGACGGTTTCGGGGGCAATGGAGGCGGCGAGCGTTCTGCTCGAGGCTGCGCCGTTGGAGGGGACGACCAACGCCAACTATTGGAACAAGAAGGGTGAGGCGTTGCTGTGGCCGATCCTGTTCACCGCAGTGATCTCGGGGAAGTCGATGGCCGATGTGGTGCGTTGGCTGGCGTTGCAGGACGGCAACCAGACCAAGGACGTCGAGGAAGACGACGGGGCTGCGGTGAAGCCAAAGCCCGGCGACGTCGTTGGGGAGGAGCCGAAGAAGCAAGAGCCTGCCGGTGAGATCCGGGCGTTGTTGAATCTGGCGATCGCCGACACGAAGCGGCCAGCCGTGCAGGCGCAGGCTCGTCACGCTCTGGCCCAGTTCGATGGGTTCTGGCTGTTGGACCATCGAACGAGGTCGGACATCTTCTCCACCTCGCAGACGTTGGTGCAGCCGTGGGAGGACCCGTATGTTTCGTTCGCTTCGTCGCCGGGGATCGGCTCGGTGGTGGATCTCGGGATGCTGCTGGATGGGAACAACACGTTGTATGTCGTGCAGCCGCTGAAGTCGACGCAGCGGTTCTCGGTGGTGTTCGGCGGTCTGCTCGGTGCGCTGCTGAAGGATCAGGCGTACGAGGCCGCTCACCGCTTCGGCGGGCCGTTGCCTGATCTGCTGGTGGTGATCGACGAGGCGGGAAACACGCCGTTGCAGTGGTTGCCTCAGGTGGCGTCGACATGTTCGGGGATCGGTGTGCTGTTGGTGACGGTGTGGCAGTCCAAGGCGCAGATCGATGCGATCTATCAGAAGCAGGCCGATCCGCTGCTGACGAATCACGGGTCAAAGATCTTCTTCGCCGGGGTGAGCGACGAGTCCACGCTTCGGTACGTGTCGTACCTGGGAGGGGAGGAGGAGGTACACCAGCGATCTTCGAGCTCGGATGTCCATGCGTCGTCGACCCGCCGGTCGATTGGCGACACGACGACTCACAAGCGGTTGTTGCCAGCTGAGCTGCTGCGCCAAGTCATGCCGGGTGAAGGTTTGCTCGTGCACGGGACGCTGCCTCCGGCGCACATCAAGAGCCGTCGATATTGGGCCGATCCGAAACTGCGGGCGCTTGCTGCTGGCGAGGGTGAGGCACCGCCAGCGGTTGAGTCCCCCTCGGCGCTGAAAGCTGCCTTGCGCTTCGATCGGACTCCCCGCCAGGAGATCCTCGATCACTTGCCGGACCACGAGACGAAGTCTCGACCTCGACCGTTGGGCGATGACCCCGTCACTGACCACTCACGACCGAGCGGACCCAAGCCGCTCGGACAAAGCCGCGATGACCACGAGGGCGGCATCGAGCGGTGATCTGGAAAGCCGGCTGCAAGGCGGCCGCCTCGGAAGCGGTTGGGCCGATGTGAGAACGGCTAGGTTCTGTCCGTGAGTGACTCCATATCCGAGGCCCGATTCTTGGCCACTTTCAGATTCGAAGACGGAGCGCCAGTCACTTTGAAGCCGGCACAGCGCCTGGTAAACGCGTTCCTCGAACTGCGTGAGCAGCCGCTCGTCACACCGCTCGGGTTGGTTGCTGGGGCCGGCACCGACACTCAGAAATTCCCCGCCCGTCATACTCTCTGGATCACCATCGCAGGCGAGGTAGACGGCGGAGCCACCATACTCTTCTACAACGATGAGACTGGCTATGAGAAGCAACTGCTGTTCGAGAAGTCGAGGTCTATCGAGTCAACTGTCGAGCTCCTGGAGACCGTGGCCAACGAGTTCGCCGAGAGAGTCGGGCTCCTAGAAAACCAAGAATCGCTGTTACTGACCGAGATCCAGCGACGTTTCGAGGTGATTGCCTCAAAGCTGGACGATCTTCGAAGCAACGACCGGTACCTTCGCGAGACACTGGCTCTGCGGGATGAAGAGATCTTCGAGCTCAAGGGCCGGCTTGAGGCGTTGTCGAAGCTGTGTTCGTCTCAGTCGCGCGAGCTACAAGAAAAGCGGGCCCAGCGATCGTTGCTGGCACTGGTGACATTCACATTGGGGGCATTTCTCAACATCGGCCAGGGTTTGGTAGTCAACGAGCTCGACGAGCGCTATCAGCCTCTGCGAGGTGTGTTCGACTACGTGGACGCCACCCTTGACCTCGTCGACGGGATCGAGGGTTGAACGCAGGCAGTTCGAGTTGGCGGTGCTACCTCCCGAACATTGGCTCGCTCGTCGCGGCAACTCACATCGCTGCTGAGGCGACGAGAAACAAGACGACCACAATGACCAGCATCGCTGCTGCGGCTGCGATGAGGGCGTGCCTTTCTCGCCGCTTCGACTGTTGCTGGGCGGCGGTGGCCGCAAGGGTCTCGCGTGCCGCGGTCGCTTCCGCTGCAGCGGCTCTCGCCTGAGCTGCCTTGGTGACGAGTGCTTCGGCCTGTTGGAGGGCTGTGCTGCGTCGTTCGTTGAGCCAGGCCGCTGCGGCCGATGGAGTGGGGAGGCTCGTGTGGGCGACGAGATCGACGATGTGGTTGTCGGTTGCATGGCCGACAGCGACGATCACCGGGGTCGTTGCGGCGACGATGACCTGTGCGACTTCGCTGGAGTCGAACGCCACGAGGTCTGTGGCAGCACCTCCGCCTCGGCAGATCACGATGGCCTGGCAACCCGGCTGTTGGGCACGGGCAACGGCTTCGCTGATTGCTGCGATGGCGCCGGTGCCCGACATCGGTACCTCGATGGTGTCGATACTCCAGCGGTGCCCACCGACCCGCAGCCGGTCGAGGAAGTCAGCACCCCCGGCCCCGCCGCCAGTCGGGCAGATGAGCGTGAGCGTGTCGGCGCTGTATGGCAACCGCAGCCGCTTGTTGATCTTGTCGAGGCTGTCGGCTTCGATCCTTCGCCGAAGGACTGTCGTGGCTCTGGCGGCGGACGACTCCTGGCCGACGACGGTTAGCCGATACACACAAAATTGGAGCGGTCCGTAGAGACGATGAATCGTGAGTTTGCCGAACACGATCACCTCGGTGCCGTCGAGATCGAGCCGTCCATTCGGAAGCGATCGTGGAAGGAACACCAGGCGAATCCTCGACTCGATTCGATCGGTTTCGTTGTGGGCGACCAGTTCGCCGTAGCTCCAGTGTTTGCGCTGCTGAAAGCCGGAGATGGTGCCGGTGACCTTCATGTAGTCGGTGCTCGCGACCAGGACATCGCTGACGAGGCCGAGTATCTCCGTCACCGTCGCTGGAATCTGGAACGGCTCCGCTGTCATCGGCTGATTCGTAGGGCTCGTGCGGGGTCAGGTCCTGGCGTTTGGATGATGGCGTTCACGGTTTGCCGGGTCTGTTCCCATCGGCGTGCCTGCAGCGGCTCGTCGGGTTGGGTCCCGATGGCGTGTGCGAGCCCACCACGATCAGAGGCGACGGCTCCGGTGTGGTGGGTACGGCCGAGCTGGCCGATCCGGTAGCGCTCGATCTCCGTTGCGGCTTGGTCCCATCGTTTGCCGGCTTCCGGGTCGGTCGGGCGTTCGCCGAGTGTCTGGGTCCGGTAGGGTCGGGGTTCGGCGAGTGCTGTTTCGACATGTCGATCGATCAGGGTGTCAACCACTGCGAGTTCGACGCTGGCCCGGTCTCGTTGCGCCGCGATCTGCGGGGCTCGTTGTTGGGTGGCGGCAATGTCGGCGAGGTGTGCCCGAGCGACATCGAGTTGCCAGTCGGTGTCGGCGATGAAACGCCTTGCGACCTCTGGGCCGTCCGGGTCTTTCTTGAGTGCCTTCTTCTTCGACAACGCGGGGAGGGATCGTTCGATCTGATCACGGTCCTTGGCGAGCAGCGCGATCCGTTGTTCGAGTTGGCGGGCGACACCGTTCTGGTAGCCGAGGCCGTCAGACCGCAAACCTTGGAGGTCGTCGACGATCTGGCGGCGTGTGCGGGCGAGGTCGGGTGCGCTGAGTTGCCGGTTGTTGTCGGCACGGGCGTCGACGATCGCGCCGAGGAGCTGTTTGTGGTCGTCCCGCTGTCGGGCCGGACTCGTGTCGGTGAGGGCTGGGGCGATTTGGCCGTCGGTGGGCTCGATGTTCCAGCGCAGGTTGTAGGTGGCGTACTGCCCGGCGGCTTTGTCCCACAGCTCGGCTCGTTGCCGGTCGCGTTCGCCGAGGACCGCGACGAGCGGTGCCGGCGGATCGGTGATGGTGTCGGCCACGGCTCGTTTGGTGAGGAGTTCGGCGGCACGCCTGGTGTTGGGCGTGTTGAGCGCCTCGAGTTCGACGAGCAGCTTTCTGGTGTGGGCGAGGACGTCGGCGATGTCGAAGTCGGCGACGGTCGCGAGATCGACGGGTTTGGCCCGGGTGAGTTGGGCTTCGACTCGTTCCTGGAGTTCACGGGTGTCGGTGACGATGGGGAGCTGGTGTTCGGCGGCCGGTGTCGGCTCGGCGAACGCTGCGGCGTCAACCGCGTAGAACCGGACGTCGAGTTGTCCGCGGGTGAGAGCGACGTATTGACCCTCGGTGCTGGAACGGTCGGTCAGCAACGAATGCGACGTCGAGTAGGTGTCGCCTTGGGCGGCGTGCGTGGTCATGGCGTAGGCCGGTGTGAGGCCGCCGTTGATGCCATCACGGAGGCGGGTGGTGAGCCAGTCGTGGGGAACAACGATTGGTCCGCGTTGTTCGAAGTCGACAATCAGCGACGGTTCTGAACCTTCACCGATCGAGATGACGGTTCCTTTCGTGCCGTTGTGGATATAGGAGTTCCGGTCGCCACGGTCGGGTCTGAGTTCACGGTTCTGGGCACGGGCCATGACCCGGTCGCCGACGTGGAAGGTCGAATCGCCGAGCGTCACTCCGGGCCCGGTGATGATGCCGTCGGCGTGGAGGAGTGCTTGGGCTCGGGTGTTGAGTTCACGGCGTGCCGAGTGTGTTTCGGCCAGCATTCTTGAGGGATTGATGATGTCGGGGTCGGCGAGGTGTCGTTGCCAGGCGACGTACCAATCGGCGGTGAGGGTGTCGAGGAGTTCGGGTGAGGTGGCGGCGGTGATGATGCGTTGGTTCGTGTCGAGCCGTTCGAGCGCCTCGGCGATCCGTCCGCTTCGGTAGTCGGCAGCTGCGAGCCGAATGTCGGCCATCTCGGGTGCCCGTTGGCGACGGTTCTCGCTGAGCGCGGGCGTGCGGTCCGGATGAAGTCGGGTCAGGTGTGCCCACATGCCACCCGCTTCGACCGAGGCGTGCTGGGCCGGGTCGCCGATGGTGCGCATCGTCGATCCCGCTCGTTCGACGTGGCGGACCAACGCTGCGTGGGCACGGTTTCCGAGCGTTGATGCCTCGTCGACGATGACGACACTTCGTGCGTCGAGCAGCTGCGGGTTGTGGTCGAGGCGGCGCACGAATCCGGCGACGGTTGTTGCAGGGATTCCAGTCGAGGCTTGGAGGACTTCGGCTGCGGTGCCGTTCACTGCTGCGCCGTAGAGGGTGTAGCCATCGCCTTCCCAAGCTCGTGCAGCGACCTCGAGGGCGGCGGTCTTGCCCGACCCGGCAGGACCGATGACGGCTTGGAACCGATCGCCGGAAGAGGTGATGGCGTGGACCATGGCGGCTTGGTCGGTGCCCAGCGTGTGGCCGGTGAGGGTCTGCCAACGGTCGATGGCCGCCTGTGTGGTCGTCGGGTCGACGACTCCGGCGCCGACGTTGTGACCTCTCGGGTATGCGAGGGCGATGGTCTGTTCGGTGTGGATGATGTCGGGCGTGGTGTAACGGATCATGCCCGGGGTGAGGGTGACCTTGCCGGCATCGCCGATCAGATCGGCGGCGACACCATCTTGGGAGCGGATCTCGATGACCTGTTCGGTGTTCAACCATCGGTCGGCCAGGTCGGTCACCTCGTCGGCGTTGAGCCGTCCGCCGGAGAAGTCGGTCGTCGCCTCTATGACGTGGCGTCGGTCGAAGATCGCTGTCTGCTCGGTGACGCCCTGCGGGGATGAGAGGTGTTGGTGGAGGCTTGCGGTGTCGTCGGGTGTCCACAGCAGGGGAGCGTCGTGGGCGGTGAGTGCCCGGATTTCGCTTGGGCCGAGTCCGGTGTCGGCGAGGCGCTGGTCCCAGAGTGATTGGAGTTGGTCCCGGTTGACAGAGGTGTCTTTGGCGGCCCTCGTTGCGTAGGCGGCGAGCTGGCGAGCAGCAGGGGAGTCGGTGCCGATCTGCCGGACCTCAGCCATGATCTGCGCCTTGCGGGTCGACATCGCGTCCACCGTGGTCGATGGGACGTCGACGAGGTGGGCGATGCCTCGGCGGGTCTCGGTGAATGCGTACCCCTGCCGGTTGAGGATTGATTGGATCTCGGCCTCTGCGATGTGGCCTGAAGTAGAGGCGTGAGCGTAGGGACCTCGACCGTCGAGGGCCTGGACTCGACCGTCGGGACTCGTGGCCATGTTTGCGACGACAACATGGACGTGAAGCTGCGGCTCGAGTTCGCGGCTGGTGTCGTGCAGGAACGATGCTGCGATCATCCCGTCGCCGGGTTCCTGGCCGCGTCCACGCCGGACAGCGATGGCGTTGTCCTCGATGTAGCCGAGCGCCTTGCCGACAGATTGGTGCAGCGCGTCCTCGATGATCGCTTTGCCCTCATCGTCGGCGGCGGCCCAAGCGATGGAGATCGACTTCGGCACCGAGTAGGTCAGGTCGTACCCAAGTACCACCTGCGGCTCCTTTCGCTCGGCCTTGAAGCGCTCGACCTCGGCCCGACTGAATCGCCACTCGCTGTGGCCTCGAGTGCCGACTTCCCGCACACCGTCGATGTATGTCTTGAGAGGAATCGCTGAGTCCTTCTCGCTTGCGAGCCTGCTAGCGGCGGTGCGCTGGGCAAGGTCGGTGAGGTACTGCCGTTTCACCCCGATGAGGGCCGCTGCCTCCTGTGCCGTCAGGAGCTGATCTGGCTCAGTTAAGGGGACCACGGCCGCAGCGTGGGTTGCTCGACCCGCTGATCCAATTGCCCCAACGAGTTGCTCACCGGTCTCTGGGTGTTGTCCAAGCAGCACTCGTCCGAGCATCGCCGGATCAACGAAATGCTGTGCGTCGATCGGAACCATCGCTCGTGCTCCGGCTCCGTGCCATCGCCCCGGCTCTTGCGCTGAGTCGGCGTAGTAACTCCCCTGTCCGCTGGCGGCGACCAACTCGGGTCCCGAAGTGGCGCGTTGGCCAGCCTCACGATTCTGGTTGCCGGTCAGGTACTCGACTACTGCGTTCGCCGCTCCGGCGGCCTCGGCACCGGCGGAGCCAAGCTTGCTGACACTGACGTGCATTTCAGTGGTCGAGGTGATCGAGCGAGGCCATCAGGCAAACGAGGGACACCCCGAGGCTGGTGGTCGGACAGTGACGGTCGTATTGGGTCAGCGTCGAACACGGTGGCGAGGCGCTGCTCTCCACCGTGGCCATCTCACATTCTCGGCGAGGGCCATCTCACATTCCTGAGCAGTGGAGCTTGCCAACGGCAAGCTCCAGTTGTGTCATGCCTTTTCCCGTAGCCAAAGTAGTAGTTGGGATGGGATAACGCCTTCGCCCCGCAAGCCAGCGGTTTGAGCTGCCGAAGGCAGCGATTCGGGTGAGCGAAAATCAGCGCTGTGTCAAACCTATGTCAAACGAGATCGGAGCACAGCGGCCGGTCCGAGACCTGGTGAACCGTGCTCCCCAGGTTCGGGGACAGCGGCGGCCGCCAGTGCGCGATATGGAGCAGTTGACCGCTCTCGTCCGTGCCGCTATCGGACGCCTGCCGGAGCATTCCGAGGCGGTCATTATGTAGCGCCCTCGCAACGGTCTGACCTCTCACAGTGCGCCGGTGGCGCAGTGCAACAGCCGCGCTCGGTGGCTCGGGATTGTGCGCCGGGTCGTTCGCTGCTCGGGCCTCCCTCTCTCATGTCCCGAAATGGGTGAATCAGGGAGTGGCGGATTGATCGAGCAGGGCCGCTTCTTGAATCGTGGCTGTGGTTCGCATGGGTGGCTGGTGTCGGCCAGATCGTGAGGACAGCCAAGAGTGTGGCGCCGGTGGTGATGTAGACGTCGGCGACGTTGAACGTGGGCCACCAGCCGAGGTGCAACAAGTCGACGACGCTGCCGGACTCGAGGCGATCGATGCTGTTCGCGATGGCGCCGGCCACGACCATCGAGGTCGGGACCATCGGCGCCTGGCCTGCGAGCAAGGCTCCGACGAGAAGTGCGGCGATCAGCAGGCCTGCTGCGACGAGTACGACTGCGGGCAGCCGGTTGAAGAGGCCGAATGCGATTCCGTCGTTGTAGCTGAGTTGCAGGTCGAGTGGCCCCGGAAGCTCGATCGGCCCGTTGTCGAGTGCTTGCACCGCCCAGGCTTTGGAGGCGAGGTCAATGACGATCAGCGCTGCTGTCACGATGGCGAAGCTCCCGTGGCGTCGCAGTGTCATCGGCTCATGCCGAGGATGCGGCGAGCACCGTTGGCGACGACGGCGAAGATGAACCCACCGGCGATCAAGTCCGGGATCGCAGAGTCGAAGGCGATGACTCCGATGGCTGCGGCGATGACGAGGGCGTTGACCTTGATGTCGTTCGCGGTGAAGATCCAGCTGGCTTGGAGGTGGACCTCACCGGACCGAACCTGGTTCAAGATGACGAGAGTGACGAGGTTGCCGGCGAGTGCGAGTGCGGACAGCACGATCATCGACGTCGGGTCGGGGAGTTCGGTGTCGACGACGAATCGGCGGATCACCTCGACGAGACCGACCGCGGCGAGGCCGAGCTGGACATAGCCGCTGGCCCGTGCGAGGCGCTTCTTGTGGGCCGCCGCGGTGCCGACGGCTGCGAGGCTGAGTGCGTACACGCTGGCATCGGCGCCCATGTCCAGCGCGTCGGCTACCAACCCCATCGAGCGACTGATGACCCCGACGGTGAGCTCACCGATGAAGAACCCGGCATTGATGATCAAGGCGATGAGCAGCGCCCGTTGCTCTCGCACCGAGTCGCCCTCGGTGCCCATGTCACTGGTGTCGTCGACGTGGCGGGCACCTAGGCCAAGCGGTTCGAGCACATCGCCGATCGCTCCAGCGTTCGAGCGATGCTCGATGAGGACGTCGCGCTGTTGGCTGTCGAACTCGACCCGCTCGACGTCGTCGCGGTCGTCGAGTGCCATGCGAATGAGTTGTTCTTCTGCGGCGCAGTCCATCGCCGGCACGTGGAACCGACTGACCGTCATGACGTCTCCGTTTCGGGCTCGTAGTTGGGGCACAGCTCGATGCCGGTACCGGTGACAGCGAGGAGCTGCTCAGCGGATCGCAGCACGTCGACGACCTCGGAGTGGGCGATGCGGTAGAAGGCCTCGCGCCCGCTTCGGCGATCGACGACAAGCCCGCAGTCCCTCAAGCACCTCAGATGCCCGGAGATGTTGGCCTGTGACGCGTCGAGGGTTTCGACGATGTCAGTCACGCGACGTTCACCACCAGCGAGCAGACTCAGGATGGACAGGCGTGTTCGATCACCGAAACCGCAGAACAGCTTCGCTGCCACGGCGACATCGCCCGAACGCTCAATGGTCGCACTCATGGGACCCAATCGTATCAGTCATGACCGATACATCGGTGTTGAGCGATACGATTGTGTTGGCAACAACCCCGACCGCCGCTTCCTCGTGCGCAACCGGCCACCACACCCAACCTGCACGTCCCACGCATATCGACGGCGCAGAATCACCGCCCTCGAGCGCAGACCACCACTCGGTATCGACCCCAGTGCAGTGCTCGATAGTCACCACCGCGCGAGGCACCTCTCGGCGATCAGATCCGGCAATATGCAATCGCGCGTGTCCGAGGGCATTCGATAACGATCGGCGACTGGAGGTGGCAGGGGTCATACGATCCGGCGCTCCCACCGTCCGGGCGATCAGCCGGCTCGACTATGTGGGACCCCGCTTGCTTCGTTTGCGGCTGATGCTGTGAGGAGGTTTGCGATTTGCCGGGCTGCGGTGGCTTGTTGGCCGGGCATGACGTGGGCGTAGACGGCGAGGGTCATCGAAGCGTTCGCGTGGCCGAGTCTTTGGGCGACGACGTGGACGGGAACGCCCGCCCTCAGTGCGATCGTGGCGTGCGTGTGCCGTAGGTCGTGGAATCGGATCCTGGGAAGGTCAGTCTTCGCGGCGAGCCGAAGAAACCGCTCGCTAAGGTAGTCGGGCCGCAACGGCCGACCGTCGGGGTAGACGAACACGTGCCCGTCGAGGCTGGCCAAGCTTTGGCGTCGACGGTGGCGTTTCATGATTTCGACGGTGCCGGGGTCGAGGTCGACGGTTCTTGCGGTGCCGTTCTTGGGTGTTGAGGTGATGGTTTCGGTCCCGACTCGGGTTCGTGACTCGGCGACTGCGATTCGTGATTGTGTGAGGTCGAGATTTCGCCAGCGGAGCGCTGCGATTTCGCCTCGTCGCATCCCGGTGAGCGCTGCGAGATGCCATAGCGCTTGGAGGTGATCGGCGGCGACACTTCCGAGGAAGTGAGCGAGTTCGTTGGTGTCCCAAGCTCGGATCGGCTGCTTGGCGGCTCGGGTTCGTCTTGGCGGGTGGGCGTCTTCGGCAACGTTGCGCTTGATGATCCCGGCAGCACACGCGTCAGCGAGCGCGAGGTGCACGAGCATGTGGACGTTGCCAACGGTGCGAGGGCGCAGCCCGCCAGATCCGTTGATGCGTCCGTTGCGGAGAAGGTCGGCGTACAGCGCGTCGAGGTGTGCTCCGGTGAGTTCGTGGAGGCGGAGACCACCGATGGTTGGTAGGACGTGATGCCGAAGATTCGCCATGTAGGAGGCGATCGTCGTTGGTTTGGCGCGGGCTGCGATGCTGGCGAGCCACTGGTCGGTGATCCACCCGCCGAGGGTGAGCCCGGTGGGTTCGACGTAGGTGCGGGCGTAGATGCGGCTCACGAGCTCCGCCCGGGCTTGTTCTGCGTCGCCCCGGCTGGGGTATCCGCCGTGCCATTTCTGGCGGCGCTTTCCTTCGAGTGTCTTGCCGATGTCGACCACGACGTACCAGCGGACGGTCTTCTTGCCGGTCTTGGTGGTGTGGGTGCGCTTACGGATGTGTCCCTGCATGGGTCACCTCCGACGGGGTTACTGGTGTCAAACCTGTGTCAAACATGAACGCCGTTTCCGGCTCGGTTCAAGGGATGACCCCGCTGCTGCGATCGGCGTATGCCCTGTTGAGGGCCGCTTCGGAGCCAGCCGATCGAAGCCGCAGTTGTGTCATGCCTTTTCTCCGTCCTGGATCGTGAGATGAGGTGGCCGGGCCTATCGACAGAGCAGGAAGTGGAGCTCCTTCCGTGCAGATCAATCGGTGGAGGCGGCGTATCGGTTAGCAAGCCACGTGCCGAGCCCGGAGTGGGAATGGTGCGAGAACAGCTTCGGTGAGACCTTGCGTGGGCTGGCGGCCCGATCAAGCATGGCTGCGACGAGGAGGAGTTGCCCAGCGGTAGCGAGCCGTTGGATCACAGCGATGTCC
>JBBQUN010000004.1:0-51428 GCA_038212405.1 Acidimicrobiales bacterium
CGAGGTCGATCAGGCTCGTCATGCCATGGCCAATGATGACACGGCCAACAATCTCGCCCGTCGCGCTGATGCCATCAAGGCACAGGCTCGTGGGTTCTTCGGACCGATGCTTCCCGCTGATCTGGGGCGAGCATTGCAGGATCATGTCGTCGAATCGCCGAACCCGGAGTGGTTCGACAAGGTCCGCGACCTCTACGACTCGCTTCTCGGCAACCACGTCGAGGTTTCCGAGAATCTCGAGCCCGATCGGCTCGCGATTTGGGCTGATGGTTGGTTGATGGACCAGGAGCGGCTCGATCTGCAAGCGAACCGGGTCGATCCGATCATGGTGCAGGCCGAGCTCGATGAAGCAGAAAAGGCGCTCGACCGACATGCCAGGGCAATGGCCAGGATCGATCGGCTCGAGGCCAAAGCGGCCGAGTCACGGCAACGAGTTGGGGAACTGCGCCGTCGCATCGAGCGAATAGTAGCCGGTGACTCATCGTCGATCGAATCCGTCTTCGAGGGGGTGGCCGAACTGGCTGAGCGGGTTCGCGAAAACGCTGGTGTTTCCATTCCGATCGTGATCAAGGGCAACTTCGGTGACCTGGAGGACAACGAGGTGATGTCGCTTCTCGACCGCATCGAGCCAATCGCTCAGTCGGTGCAGGTCGTGGTGATGACCGATCGCAACGCGGCTGCAACCTGGGCTCGGACCGTTGGCGTGCGCCGGGCACTGTGCGCAGGCTCCGTCGCCTGAGACGCGAGCTTCACGCTCGTTGGCGATAGACAGCCGCGATAGAGGCCTATCCTCACAGCCGATGCGTCATGTTGAAGCACCAGCCGCGGCCCGACCAGAACCGGTGTTCATCGGCGTTGACGTCGGTGGGACCAAGGTGCTTGGGGTCGTGGCTGACCACCGCACTGGCAAGGTGCTCGATCGTGAGCGACTGCCGACGCCAAAGGCCGACCCGGCGCTGGTGCCCGACGCCATCGTCGAGGTCGTCGCCGCCCTTGCCAGTCGTCATGGCCGTCCTGCGGCCATCGGTGTTGGTGTTCCTGGCCTGGTCGATCGTTCGGGCGTTCTGCGATACGGACCGAACGTGCAAGGGGTTCTGGGCCTCGATATCGCTGCGGTGCTGCGATCGGCCTTCGACGTTCCTGCCTTTGCCACCAACGACGCGAACAGCGCGGCTGTTGCCGAGCATCGATGGGGCGCAGCGCGAGGAGCGAACCATGCCATCGTGGTCACCCAGGGCACCGGAATCGGTGGGGCAATCATCGCGAACGGCGCAGTACTGCTGGGGGCGAACGGGTTTGCGGGTGAGCCCGGTCACATGCTCGTCGAGCGCAACGGGCATCGCTGTGCCTGCGGCCAGCATGGTTGCTGGGAAGCGGTGTCGTCGGGCGCGGGACTCGTCAACCTGACGCGTGACCTCGTTGCCGACGGTCGCGCTGGTGGCATCGTTGCGTTGGCCGATGGCGTCATCGAGCACCTCCGAGGTGAACACATCGCCGAGGCCCGACGCCGAGGTGATCCTGATGCTGTCGAAATCACGACACGATTCGCCGAATGGGTCGCTCGCGGACTGGCGAGTCTGATCAATCTGCTCGACCCCGAGCGAATTGTCTTGGGTGGTGGGCTCACCGACATCAACGATCTCTTCCTCGACGATGTCGCAGCATTGGTCGGGAACTTCGTGCTCGGCAGTCGGTATCGGCCGATCGTGCCGATCGTTGCGGCGCAACTCGGACCTGAGGCCGGCGCCATCGGCGCCGCTGCCAATGCCGCAGATGCGGTCGGGGCTTGAGCGTCAGTAACTGATCGCCTGCGCCATGTGCGCTCGCCGACAACAAACTCCTCGCGGGCCGAGAGGTCGGTCCGATAGCTTGCAACGATGGAGTTTCGCCGGATCAATCACCTCCCGCCCTATGTGTTGGCCATCATCAATGACCTGAAGATGGAGGCCCGGCGCGACGGGGTCGACGTCATCGATTTTGGTTTCGGCAATCCTGACCTGCCGTCCCCCGACGTCGCCGTCGACAAACTGATCGAGGCAACGCAGAACTCTCGCAATCATCGCTACTCCGCGAGCAAAGGAATCCCGAAGCTTCGCGAGGCCGCAGCCAACATGTATGAGCGGCGCTGGGGTGTGAAACTCGATCCGACCACCGAAGTGCTGAACGTCATTGGGGCCAAGGAAGGGTTCACGCACCTGATGTGGGTGCTGTTGTCGCCGGGAGATGCTGCGCTCGTACCGGCGCCGTCATACCCAATACACATATGGGGTCCGATCTTCGCCGGTGCCGCGATTCGCGAAGTGCCCCTCGCCGAGGGCGACGAATTCATCGCCAACCTCGAACGCGCCTGGGAGTACTCCTGGCCCAAACCCCGCACACTCGTCATCTCGTTCCCGCACAACCCGACCGGTGTCTGTGTCGACCTGGCGTTCTTCGAAAAGGTCGTCGAGTTCGCCAAGCGGCGAAATCTGATCGTGGTACACGACAACGCGTATGCCGACATCGGGTTCGACGGCTACAGCCCTCCGTCGATCTTGCAGGTCGATGGGGCCAAGGACTGTTGCGTCGAGCTGTATTCGATGACCAAGAGCTACTCGATGGCAGGCTGGCGAGTCGCCTTTCTGGCCGGAAACGCCGAGGTCGTTGGCGCGCTGGCCAAGCTCAAGAGCTATCTCGACTACGGAACGTTCCAACCGATCCAGATTGCGGCCACGGTCACGCTCAACGAAGCAACCGACCATCCGGCGCAGGTTTGCGAGATCTACCAGGCCCGGCGCGATGTGCTGTGCGACGGGCTGGATCGCATTGGCTGGAACGTCCCGAAGCCTCGAGGCACGATGTTCGTCTGGGCGCCGATCCCCGAGCCGTATCGCCAAATGGGGTCGGTCGAGTTTGCGTCGAAGCTCGTTCGCGAGGCTGGAGTCGCCACCTCGCCTGGCGAAGGATTCGGCCCTGGTGGCGAAGGCTTCGTGCGCTTCGCACTGATCGAGAATCAGCAGCGAACCCAGCAGGCGCTGCGGAGTCTCAAGCGGGTCCTCACCGATCTCGAGCCAGTTGCTCCGCTCTTGCGTAGTTCATGATGGAAGCGTGCTGGTGACGCCGGCTACGCCATAGAGACACATTCGTACCGCAGCCTCGACGACGGTTTCGTCGAGGTGGTCGGCGTCGATCAGGAATTGGCGACCGAGTTCATCGGTGACGCCACGAATGGCGGTTGCCATGAGTGTCACGTCACCCTCGGGAATCAAGCCCTGCTCGATCGCAGCACTGAGATGTTTGGCGGTGTCGGCGATGGTGACCTCGCGCCCACGTCGAAGCGCAACGGCGAAGGTCTCCTCAGTCCAGGCAAACATGATGAGTCGAACGATGTCGGCGTTGTCGAAGATCCAACTGAGTGAACTGCGAATGCCGTTCTCCAGGCGTTGCAGCGGGTCGTCGGTCTCGACGATGGCTGAGCGCTGCGTGCGACGGAGGTCGTACAAGGCCTCTCGCAGGATTTCGAGGAGCAGCTCGTCTTTCGAAGGGAAGTACCAGTAGAACACGCCCTTGCCGACGCCGACGCCGCCAACGATGTCGGCGACCGAGGTGGGATGAAAGCCGTTGGCGGCGAACTGTTCGGTGGCGTACGCCAGCAGCTTGTCGCGTCGGTCCTGGCCCCGAGGCGTCAGCCGACGTGGCGTCGTCGTTGCGGCATCGAGAGCTGGAGGCATGATGCCCAAGAGTAAGAAAAACTTGACCGAATGGTCAAGATCAGGCGGGGCGAACTCGTCGGGTGGCGACGATTGACGCAAGATCAGTGTCAGAGCCGTGTAACGAACTCACCACGTTGTCAGCGAGTCGACCGGCTGTGCATGCCTTACCCTCGGCCCATGCCTGCTCGTCTGTTCCGTTGTCGAATGAGCGATCGCCCGGGTGCCCTCGGTCAAGTAGCCTCGCGTATCGGTGCCTTGCGAGTCGACATCGTGTCGGTCGCGGTGCATCGTCACGGTGACGGCACCGTGGTCGACGAGTTCTTGCTGATGGTGCCCGATGAACCGCATGGGCTCGAAGCGATGCTGGTCAGCGAGATCGAGCAGGTCGATGGTGTCACCGTCGAAAGCAATTTGCCGGTCGACGACGGGCGTATCAACCTGACCCTCACCAACGTGGTGTGGTTCGAGCTTCTCACCGACGATTGCGATGCAGCGGCTGCGTTCTATGCGAACGCCTTGGGCTGGCGAACTGAACCGGTTGCTCCCTTCGGCGATGGTGTCTATCACGTGGTGTTTCCCAACAACGGTCTGACACCCGCCGGTGGACTGGTGCTGAACGAGCGATCCAAACGCGGTACCGAAGCATCGGGTTCGGTCGTTTATGTCGAGACGCCTGACCTCACCGCAGCACTCGCGTCATTCGAAGCTGCCGGCGGATCGGTGCGGACGATCACGAACGATGTCTCGCACAGTTCGGCCGTGGTCGCCGACCCCTGGGGCAACCGCGTTGGCCTCTGGCAGACCTGAGGGCTTCAGTCGCTGGGTATCCAGCCCTTGGCATGGGCAACGGCTTGGAGCCAGCGGGCGTGCAGTCGATCAGCGTTGCTGCGATCGGGGTTGGGTTCGGCACAACGATCGACCCCCCAGGCGTCGATGACGTCATCGAGCGAAGCCCACACGCCCTCGGCCAGACCAGCGAGGTAGGCCGCTCCCAACGCCGTGGTCTCCTGCGAGATCGGTCGAGTCACGGTGATGCCGAGCTGATCGGCCTGGATGTCGAGAAGGAGGTCCATCACCGACGCTCCGCCGTCGACGCGCAGCTCGCCTGGTTGGTGTCCCGAGGCGGCACCCATGGCATCGAGTACGTCTCTGACCTGGTAGGCCATCGATTCGACAACGGCACGGGCGATCTCGGCTCGACCGGTTCCCCGGGTGATGCCGATGATGGCTCCTCGGGCGTACGGGTCCCACCATGGGCTGCCGAGGCCGGCGAAGGCCGGTACGACGAAGACGTCGCCGGTGTCGGGAACCGAGGCTGCGAGGGGTCCGATCTCGGCGGCGGTGTCGATGATGCCGAGTCCGTCGCGCAACCATTGGATCGCAGCGCCAGTGACGAAGATCGAACCCTCGTAGGCATAGGTCGGCTGCTGATCGGGGCCGAGAATCCAGGCGACGGTCGTGAGTAGACCATCGACGGGTTCGGGGCAGACGGAGCCGACGTTCATCAGCAAGAAGCTGCCGGTGCCATAGGTGTTCTTCGCCATGCCCGGTGCAAAGCATGCCTGGCCGAACAGGGCAGCCTGCTGGTCACCGGCCACCCCGCTGATGGGAATGCCGGAACCCAGTTTCGTCGAGTCAGTCGTGAGGCCGAAACGGCCGCTGGTCGGCCGGATCTCCGGCAGTGCCGAGCGGGGAATGCCGAACAACGCGCACAGTTCATCGGACCAGTCGAGCCGGCGAATGTCGAACAACATCGTCCGTGACGCATTCGAGGGTTCGGTGGCGAACACTGCGCCGCCAGTGAGCTTCCACATGAGCCAGGTGTCGATCGTGCCCAACGCGAGATGTTCGTCGGCAACGACACCGCCCTCCGTCAGTAGCCATTCCATCTTCGAGGCGGAGAAATATGGATCGAGCACGAGCCCGGTGCAATGTCGAACCAATGGCAGGTGTCCTGCCGCCTCGAGTTCGCGACAGCGGTCGGCGGTGCGTCGATCCTGCCAGACGATGGCCCGGTGTCGAGGCTCACCAGAGCGGCGATCCCAGGCCACGACGGTCTCACGTTGATTCGTGATGCCGATCGCCGACACCGGTTCGGTGAGTTCGCCTGCCAACTCGTCGATGCACGCGGCCATCGCCAGCCAGATTTCTTCCGCGTCGTGTTCGACCCAACCGGGCTGCGGGAAGTGCTGAGCGAACTCTCGGTAGCGGAGCGCAACGATGTGGCCATCGTGGGCGACCGCCATCGCTCGTACCCCGGTCGTTCCAGCATCGAGGGCAATCACAAGTGACATTGCAGACCTTTCGGCTCGAAGAGACGGGGCACAGTCTGCCATCCCCATAGGCTGACCAGCAGATGCAATCCACCGCCCCACGACAGCGTGGTCATGTAGGGCACACCCGTACCCGTTCCACGATCATCTGACCCACCTGTGGAGGTTCCCAAGCATGCGAGTTGGCATCTTGACCGGCGGAGGCGACTGCCCCGGACTCAACGCGGTGATCCGCGCCGTTGTCCGCAAAGGACAGCAGGTCTATGGCGACGAACTCATCGGATTCCACGATGGCTATCGGGGCGTGATGGATCGCGATTACGTGATGCTCGACGTCAACGCGCTGCGTGGCACGTTGCCTCGGGGTGGCACCATCATCGGTACGAGTCGAGTGAACCCGTTCAAAGCCCCCGATGGCGTCGAGCGTGTGCTGAGCTGTATCGACGATCTGGGCGTCGATGCGCTCATTGCCATCGGTGGTGAGGGCACGCTGTCGTGCTCGAACGAGTTCTACAAGCTCGGCGTGCCGATCGTTGGTGTTCCAAAGACCATCGACAACGACATTGACGCCACCGAGCGAACGTTTGGCTTTGACACTGCGGTCTCGATCGCCACCGAGGCGATCGATCGGCTGCACACCACGGCGGAGAGCCACAACCGTGTCATGGTCGTCGAGGTCATGGGTCGCCATGTCGGCCACATCGCAACGTGGGCTGGCTTGGCTGGCGGGGCAACGCTCACGCTCATTCCCGAAGAGCCGTTCGACATCGAGGAGGTGTGCGCGTCGCTCACACGGCGCCACCACAATGGGCGCTATGCCTCGATCGTCGTGGTCGCCGAAGGGGCCAAGCCGGTTCCTGGCACGTTCGACATTCCCGATGACGAGTTCGACGATTATGGCCACATTCGTCTCGGCGGCATCGCCAACCGGGTCGCGGTGGAGATCGAGCGGCGAACCGGATTCGAGACCAGGGTGACCATTCTCGGCCACGTACAGCGTGGTGGTTCGCCAACCGCCATGGACCGAGTCCTCTCGAGCCGATTCGGCATTGGTGCCATCGAAGCCGTCCACGATGGTGCGTTCGGTCAGATGGTGGCCATCCAGGCCGACACGATCGTACGAGTCCCGCTCGCTGATGCCATACGGGACCTCAAGCCAGTGAGTCCGCAGATGTGGGCAACCGCCAAGGAGTTCTTTGCCTAGACGACGGGTGGCGATCAGCCGCTCGTGGTTGTTGATCCTTCGCCTTCAGGTGGCTGGTCGGCCGTGATGCACCCATCGAAGTTCTCGCGTCGGGCCGGCCCTTCGATCGATTCGGAATTGGTGCCGACGAGACCGATGGGTTCGGGTTGGAGGTCTCGCACGATCACGCCGTCGATGTTGTCGAACTCGGTCAACGTGCAGACCAATTCCGCCGCCGCATTCGCCTTGTTCGGAAGATCTCTGAAGCCAGTCCCTGAGACACTGACCGTGACGATGCCGGCCTCTGGCACGCCCACCACCGGCGCGAGTTGTTCATCTCTCAGCCCGGTGTTCGGACCGAAGAGGTTGAAGTTCTCGGTATCGGCCAGTTCCTGCTCGGTGGGGCCGACGATCAGTTGCTCGATCGCCTCCTGCGGTGTTGGTGGTGTCGTGCGCTGTCGGACGATGCGTATCAGTCGCCCGCCCTGGTCGCTCTCGTGCCAATACAGCGCGACCTCGAATGGGGCATCACTCACGACCTCGACGGGTGCGCTGAGGGTCGTTGAGGTGACAGCGAGAACATCGGCAGGCAGGTCGTTGATGACCTGTGCCTGGTCCTGTTCAGGTAGGCCGCAAGCAGCAGCCGAAGCCATCACACCGACAAGCGCGGTGGTGAGAATCGAAAAGCGGCTCAGCATCACGTTGCCATCTCCTCGTCTCCCATGTCGGTGTCATCGATCGGCATGTCGATCACGAAGTGAGCCCCCATTCGGCCATCGGGACGGTCGCCGACCCACACGGTGCCGTCATGCATCCGGACATGCTCCTTGACCAGGGAAAGGCCAAGACCTACGCCCTTCGCAATGTCGCGTCGCCCGGCATCGGCGCCGGCTCGGGTGAAGCGGTCGAAGATGCGAATGCGGTCGGCTGGACGCACGCCAGGCCCTTCGTCATCGACGAAGAGATGTACTCGGTCCCCGTTGCGCCGAAACGAAATGGCCGTGACGCCACCGGCGTACTTGTTGGCGTTGTCGATCAAGTTCGTGATGGCCTGGGCCATCCGTCGCTTGTCGACGTTGATCATCAGATCCGCATCTGCGGTCGAGCAGGTGACATTGATCCCGGCAGCACTCGACTGCGCGATGACGAACCGCAGAAACTCACGCACGTAGACGGGTGACTGGTCGAGCTGCACGGCACCGACGTCCATGCGCGAGATCTCGAGCAAGTCCTCGACGAGGCGTTGGAACCGACGAAGGTCTTGGCTGAGCAGATCGACGGCCTGCTGCGCAGGTGCCGGGAGGTCGCCTCGTCGTCCTTCGAGGACCCCCACCGACGCCGTCAGCGTCATCAGCGGCGATCGCAGCTCGTGACTGACATCGGAAGCGAATTGTTCGTCTCGCTCGATGCGCACCTGCAGCGCCTCGACCATGTGGTTGAACGAGGAGGTCAACTTGGAGAGGTCAGGGTCGATCTGGTCATCGAGCCGGGTGTCGAAATCGCCGTCGGAGATCGCCTGTGCCGCAGCAGACACCCGGTTCAGCGGTTGCACCGCTCGGTAGGCGGAGTAGTAGCCAAGTGTGGCGCCGCCCACGCTGGCAGCGATGGCAACACCGAAGAGGATGTTGCGAAGCGAGTTGAGCGTGCCCTGCAGATCGCTCAGCGGAACCAGTTCGTAGTAGTCGGCGTCGTACTCGGGAACCGTGATGCCGATGGCGAGTTGAGGCTCACCCCCGGTGCTGTTGAACCGGCGAGAGGCAACAGACCCGGATTCGACGAGGGCGCGAAGGTCGGCGGGGATCGCCGTTGGCTGCAGTCCGCTCAGCGAGAACGGACGGGCCGCAAGATCGATGCCCTCTTCTGGAGGCAGGACCAAGAGCGCTGCCGCCCCGTTTGGCCGCAGAAGACCATTGAGGATGATGCTGATGGGGTCCTGTGGCGTTGGCGGTACGTCGATCACCGGGTTTTCGCCGAGCGGTGCCGGAACCGAGCCGAAGTTGTCGCCAAGGCGGCTCGTGACCGGTCGAGAGTTGGGCACGGTCGGCGGTGGGGGAGCGACCTGATTGTCGATGCCGGGAACATCGACTGGCTGCGAGGGAGGGATCGTGCGAAAGATCCGGGCCGTGGTTGGTGGTGTCGTTGTCGACGGCGTCGTGGTTGGCGTCGTCGAGTTCTCGGCTTCGATGGCGAAAACGTCGTCTCGTTCATCGGGAATCTCTGCAACTTGGAGGCCGCGTCGTAGGTCTCGGGTGTTGCGGTAGAACTGCGACTTCGCCGTGATTTCGGTCTCGCTCAGCAAGCGCCGTTGCGTGAGGAGAAAGCTCGAAGCCGCAACGGTCGACGACAGCAGTAGCGCCCCCAGTGCATAGATGAGCGTGACTCGAGCCCGCAGTCCGAGCCGTCGTCGACTGATCATGGGTTCCCGACGACGGCCTTCACGGCTGCAGCTTGTAGCCGAGACCTCGAGAGGTCACCACGTACCGTGGGTTCGCGGGGTCGGTCTCGACCTTGGTGCGCAAACGCCGGACGTGCACGTCGACCAGGCGCCCATCACCGAAGTAGTCATAGCCCCATACCCGTTCGAGGAGCACTTCACGGCTGAAGACCTTGCCGGGCTGGCTGGCCAGTTCGACGAGCAACTTGAACTCGGTTTTCGTGAGATGCAACTCTTCGCCCGCCTTGAGCACCAAACCCTCGTCGGGACTGATTTCGAGATCGCCGACCTTGATGCGATCCAGGCCGCCGCTCTCGGATGAACGGGCCCGTCGAAGCAGCGCACGGATGCGCGCCGAGAGCTCCTTGGGCGCGAATGGCTTCGTGAGATAGTCGTCGGCGCCAGCCTCGAGGCCAGCCACCACGTCGTGGGTGTCGTCTCGTGCAGTGACCATGATGATCGGCACGTCACTCGTGCGGCGAATGGATCGACAAACCTCGAACCCATCCATACCGGGCAGCATGATGTCGATGAGGACGACATCGGACACCTGCGCCGCGAAGGCTTCGAGTGCTCGCTCACCGGTATCGGCCTCGTCGACGCTCCAGCCCTCGTCTTCGAGGGCCAGTTTGACGGCCTGACGAATACGATCGTCGTCTTCTACGGTCAGAATGCGAGTGCCCACACCGCAAATGGTGCCCGAAATCGAGCCCACTCGTTGGTCACACCGCAATATTGCTCGATTGATCGGATGATCGGATTGATGCCAGCGGTGCGTTCAGGCAGATCAATCGAGGGCGGCGACCGCGGCGTAGGCGGCCTGTAGCTCACGCTGGAGCATGGGATGGATCGCGGGCGGAGCAGCGATCGTCATGGACTTTGCGGCCGGGCCACCCTCGAGATCGGTGACGATGGCTCCTGATTCGCTTGCGATGAGCGCGCCGGCGGCGACGTCCCACGAATTCAGTCCGCTCTCCCAGTAGCCGTCGGTCCGGCCGGCGCCGACATAGGCGAGATCGAGCGCCGCCGAACCGAGTCGACGGATGTTTCCGACTTGGGGCAGCAGGTGCACGAGTACGTTGGCTTGCAGCAAGCGTTGCTCGGCTTGGTAGCCGAAGCCGGTTGCAATCACGCACTGGAGGAGATCGCTTCGCTGAGCGCAGGCAATCGGTGCATCGTTCATCGTCGCTCCGCCATGCAGCGTTGCGGCAAACAGTTCGTCGGCTTTTGGATCGAAGACGACACCGGCAACGGTCGTTCCCTCCCATTCGGCGGCGATCGAGATGGTGTAGCCAGGGAGGTCATACACGTAGTTGGTGGTGCCATCGATCGGGTCGATGATCCAACGGACGCCGCTGGTTCCTTCGGTGTCGGCCCCTTCTTCGCCGAGAACGGCGTCATCGGGCCGAGCGGCAAGAATGCGATCGACGATCAATGACTCAGCGGCGCGATCCGCCTCGGTCACCAAATCGTTCACCGAACTCTTCAGGTCGGGGGACAGCCGTGCCTTCGCCCTCATGGCAAGGGTCAGCGATCCTGCTTCGCGAGCCAATCCGATCGCCAACGCGAGGAGGTCGGTGGGGTCAGGCGTCGGTGTCATCGTGCGTCTCTCGGTTGGCGGCACGCGGGCGCTCGGGATGTTGGACTTCTTTCCACTCGTTCATTGCTCGAAGGGTGAGTGAGGTGACAACGCCCAAGCCGACCGCGCCACCGACCCCGAAACCGAGAGCACCCAGAGCCGACCAGTTGGCCGAGCCCGTGAACAGGTCGAGCACGCCGTAGCCGATCAGGGCCCCGAGGAGGCCGCCGAGCAGGATCGATCCGAAGGCCAGCCAACGGGCAACAACGGGTGGATCGGCTCGGAGTGGGGTCGGTGCTACCAGATCGCGGTAGGGCAGGACCTCGACGTCGGGAGTGGTCAGGGGCTCGACCGCTGATGCGTCGAGCGCCTCGTCAGCATCGTCGTTCGCTTCGAATTCACCGGTGCCGTTCATCAGAGACGAGGGTAGAGGCCAAGCGTCGGTACGGAGTACCAACGGGGCGGGGGATCTGGAATGCTGTGTGAGGTGAGCGACCAAATCGAAGGCGAAGGCCAGCAGCATGCATTGCGGCAGTGGGTGGTGGCCGGTGGCGTGGTGATCGATCCCCGCGGCAGTGTTCTGCTGGTCGAGAATCGACGCAGGAGCGGCGAGACCGATTGGTCGACACCGGGGGGAGTGATCGATGCCGGCGAACAGCTCATCGATGGATTGAGCCGCGAGGTGGCAGAAGAGACGGGGCTCGTCGTCGAGACCTGGCACGGTCCGCTGTACCAAATCGAGGTCACTGCACCGGGATTCGGATTCCACCTTCGGGTCGAGGCCCACCTCGCCGTTGCGTTTGCTGGCAAGCTCGTGATCGATGACCCCGATGGCATCGTCATCGGTGCTGAGTTCGTTGATCTTGCAATCGCCCGCCACCGCCTCGCGACCGCACCGCAGTGGGTTGCCGAACCGTTGCTCGAACATCTCGAACATGGATTTGGCGATGGCAGGCTCTACGGCTACCGGCTTGATGGAAGCAACGCCAAGGATCGTCGCGTGGTGCGGTTGTAGCCTGGCGCAGGTGACGGTTCGTAGCATTCTGCACGTCGACATGAATGCGTTCTTTGCTGCGGTCGAAGTGCGTGACGATCCGTCGTTACGGGGCAAGCCCGTGGTCGTTGGTGGCACGGGGAACCGAGGTGTCGTCGCTGCCGCCAGCTACGAAGCGCGGGTATTCGGCATCCACTCGGCGATGCCAAGTTCCCGAGCGCGGGCGCTGTGCCCTGATGCCGTCTTCGTCGCTGGTCGACATGATCGCTACGGCGAAGTGTCGGCATCGATCATGTCGGTCTTCCGAGACGTCACCCCACTCGTCGAGCCCCTGTCGTTCGACGAGGCGTTTCTCGATGTCACCGGTTCGCAGCGACTCTTGGGGCCTGCCGCCGACATTGCCCAGCGGATCCGCAGACGAGTCTGGGAAGTGGAGCGGCTGCATTGTTCTGTGGGCGTTGCCTCATCGAAGCTCGTCGCCAAGTTGGCGACCGAGGAGGCCAAGCCCCGAGTCGTTGGTCGAAGGATCGAAGCCGGTCTCGGGGTCAAGGCTGTGGAACCCGGGACCGAAGCAGCGTTCATGGCGCCGTTGCCGCTACGTGCCCTGTGGGGCATCGGACCAAAGACCTACGACAAACTGGCCCGATTCGGTATCGCCACTGTTGGTGAGTTGGCGCGGCTCCCGATCGAGGTCGTCGTGTCAGCGGTTGGTGACGTCACCGGGCGTCATCTCCACCAGATCGCCAACGCGATCGACGATCGTCCGGTCGTGCCCGACCGAGACGTCAAGTCGGTCTCGCACGAAGTGACCTTCCCCGATGATCTGGTCGAACCCGCCGATCTGCGCCGCGAACTGATCCGCTTGAGCGATGCGGTCGGGTCGCGGCTTCGTCGATCCGGCCTGCGTGGACGCACGGTGAGCATCAAGGTTCGCGAACCGTCGTTCGCCACCGTGACTCGTTCACATACGCTCGGTCAGGCAACCGATCGCTCTGATGTCATGTTCGAGATTGCCAGTGACCTGCTCGACAGTCTCGACACCAGCGCCGGTGTGCGCCTCCTCGGCTTGGGGGTCGCCGGGTTGACGTCTGAACTGATCGAGCAGCTGAGCCTCGATGACTTGTTGAGCGGAACGTCCGAGCCCGGAGCTGCTGACCGGGCGATCGATGAGATTCGCGAGCGATTCGGAGCCCAAGCGATTGGGCCTGCAACCTTGTTGGCAGCGAGTGGCCTCGAACGCCTGCGACCGGGGCAACGCCAGTGGGGGCCGAACGAGGAGAATCAGGCCGATCGGTCCGCTGGGTCAAGCGACTCAGACCACCCAAGTTGACTTCCTCGCCCGCGTTGTGTCCTGTCCGAGAATGCGCGAGACTAAGCGCACGTTGTGGTGCATATGAGCCGTGGGCACACCCGAGCAGGGTTGAAGACGAGCAGGGTCAAGGACTAGCGATGCCGCTATCTGAAAATGAGCAAAACATTCTTGCCGAGATCGAACGACATCTCGAAGCAACCGATCCTGGTCTCGCTCGGCACGTTGGAAAGAGTTCGGTCTATCGCCACGCCCTGGGGTCGCTCAAGTGGTCGATAGCGGGCTTCACCGTCGGTCTGATCGTCATGGTCGGCACGTTGAAGGCCCACTATCTGATCGCTTTTGCCGGGTTCTTGGTCATGCTCGTGAGTGCGCTTGGGTTCGAGCGCAATCTTCGCATGATGGGTCGAGCCGGGATCGCTCAGATGTCGAGCGCCTTCCGAGCAGCAAATCCGCCCTCGTCCCGCCGCCGGGCCGATCAGGTCGACGAAGACTGAACGACCGTCGACGATCGCAGCCTCCGGGCTCGCATCATCCAAGACCACAACGACATCGACGACACGCCTGTGCGAGCAAACCACCCGTTGGGGTGTTTTGTTCGCGTCAGGTATTGGCGATCACGATCGCTTGGCGGTGCGAGCCACCGAGCAGCCATCGAGGGTCGAGCAAACGAAGCCAACGTTTGAAAGCGGGGATTCGCTGATGAATGACTTGGGTGACGGCGGCGGCGTCGCTCGTGGCTTGGGCGACGGTTGCGGCGTCGATCGATCCGCTTGGAGCGAAGCGAGCGTCGGTCACCACGCCGCCGAGGCGTCGAAGCGGCTCGTCGGGTAGCCGACGATCTTTGATCAAGCGTTCTGTCCATTCTCGCCTGGTCAACGACGCTGGGCGCGACACCCCCAGATTTCGTTCGAGTTCGTCGACCAGATTCGACCAGATCGTCTCGACCTCGTCGGCCGGTGTCGAGGCCGCGGCCCATCGGCGAGCCCGACGGAGTCGGGCGGCGGCTGGCATGGCGACGCCGTAGGCAGCAAAGGCACCAACGACCCCGACGAGGCGCCAAGGAATGGCGAATCCAGGTTCGGCCGCAGGCGTGGTGTCGACCAGCGGGTCGGAACCGAGGTCAGGGAAGAGATTCGGGTCGAATGAGGCGGGCGGGCTGATGGCGCTCGGGTCGGCGGTGGTCGGCGTCGCCGGTTGGGCTTGCACGGGCGAGTCCTGCTGAGCGGGGATTCCGGTGTAGTCGGCTCCTGGAGCCCCGCGACCTGGCGTCGGCTCGAATGCGACCCACCCGAGGCCTTCGAAATACACCTCGGGCCACGCGTGCGCGTGCCTCCCGGTGACCCGGTAGGTGCTGGGACTCCCGTCGACCGGGTCGCCCCAGGTGAAGCCGACCGCAACCCGAGCGGGCACGCCAAGCGACCGGGCCATGGCGGCAAAGGTGCCGGAGAATTGTTGGCAGAAACCGACGCGCTCGGCCAAGAACTGTTCGATCGGGTCTCCGACCCGGGGCGACAGTTCGAGGGAATAGTCATAGGTTCGGAACTCGCTTTGCAGGGCGATCATCTTGTCGTAGTCGGTTGCAATGCCTGCGGTGAGACGCTCGGCTTCCTGGGCCAAAGCAGGAGTGAGTGTCGAGGGAAGCGCGGTGTATCGGTCGAGCAGGTCACGATCGGTCACTGCCGGAGCCGACCGCAGCTCCTGGGGTGTGAACAGCGGAAGAACCGACTGGACCTGGTAGGTCAGCCCGTCGGAGCTGGGGGTCTGGTTGTCGACGGTCAGCGAGCTGATCTCTGCATTCCAGGTGAAGGTCGCGCCGTCAGAGTCGAGGACCTGGCTCGGCGCAAAGGCCGCCGGGAGCCAGATCTGACTGAGGCCTTTCATGTCGAAGGTCTGATCGAGCGGCTCAGTCGTTCCTGCTGTCGACTTCGAGCCAGGGAGATCGCCTGAACGTTCCTCGAAGTTGCCCTGGGTCGACCACACGTTGTTGTCGAACCCATCGAGCCCGGCCAGGCGCCAGTACGCCGGTCGATCGGCAACGACGGTGAACATCTCGATGTTCTGTTGCGACACCAATTGTTTTTCGATGCTGACGTACGGACTGATCACCCGGCGAGTGGGGTCGCTGCGGTTTCGCCAGTCATAGAGCTCGTCGGTCCCGGCACCGGGAAGACGAGGGCCGGCGAAGATGCCGGCGGTGATGGCGACCAGAGCGAGCGCACCCGCAGCCCGAAAAACCGAGTTCGGACCTCGACGCCGATCGATCGTGAGCCAGACGCCCTCACTGATCGATTGGGTTCGCTGTACGACCGCCCAGACGCCGACCACAGCGGCGAAGATGATCGTGGAACTGATCTGGCGCTGGCCCGAGCCCAGCACCGAGGAGAAGATGAACAACAGTGCCGCCGGAAGCACGGGTTCGAAGGCAAGGCGGAGCCGCATTGCCGCCCAGTCGGTGAGAAAGGCCAGCAGCCAGGAGCCGACGATGGCGGCGGCGATGAACGGCGGGAGCGCCTCGACCGGGGCCCGCAGTTCGCGGAACTGTTCGATGCCGTCGTCGAGGAGAAGTCGCAGAGCCTCTTGGGTTTCCCTTGTCGGTAACAACCCGTAACGGGCCGTGCCCGGTGCGTAGCGGGCGATGATCAGTTCGCCCAGGCCGATGAGGGAGACGACGGCCGCAACGATCAGCGGCACTCTCGCTCGACGCAACAACGCGGCCAGAAGTGATGACAGCAGGGCGGCGATGACCACCGGCACCACGTCAGTCCAGTTCGTGAACACCCGCGCGAATCCGAGGACAGCGGAAGGGATCAACAGTGCGGCGGCGGCTTCGAGCGAGGCGGGCGTTGGGCGCTTCTCGGTCATCGTCGTACCTGAGCCTTTGGTGGGGCAGTGGCGCCCGACGGCGTCTGTCGCCACAGCACGTTGAGGGGTGTCGAACCGTCGTAGGTGATCGAACCGGCCGGCGGGTCTTCGTTCTGCTGGCACATGATCGTGGTCACGACGCCGAAGGTTCGTCGAGCTCGGTCGAGCGCCAGCGGTAGCTCGGCTGTCGGCATGCCGGTGACGACGACCAGCGTGCCGCCGCGACCCATGCGTGTGAGGCTCTCGATCGAACGCACCAGGGAGGCCGACTCCGACGTGGTGATCGTCGCCAGCTGTTCGTCGACGGCATCGAGCTCGTGCCTCGAACGAATGTCGGTGATCGCCGAGGTCGCGGTCGTGAGAAAGCGGAGTGAATCATCGCCCCGCCAACCGGCATAGAGTGCGCTGAGTGCGGCGGAGACGGCTCGCTCGAAACCTGATTCGTCGTAGCTCGATCGACGCACATCGAGCAGCACGGTCACTCGACCGGTGCGGGGTCGTTCGTCTTGACGAACAACGAGCTCGCCGGTGCGGGCACTGGCCCGCCAATGGACACGCCGCAACTCGTCGCCGATCACGTATGGCCGCAGGGCAAAGAACTCGTCGCCGCCGGTGGCCAACGCCCTGATCGGTTGCTGATCGGCCGTCGGGTCGTGGCCGGCAATGGCGTGCAGCGCCCCAAGATCGACGAGCTCGGGGTGGACCACCAGGGTGATCAGATCAGAAGCACGAACCGACCCTCGGGTGAGCCCGAGTGGATCGCCATAGCGAAGGTCGAGCGGACCGACATCGATCAGCCCTCGTTTGGCTGTCGGGAGCCGATAGGCAATCGGAGCGGTGGCGCCCCCCTTGATCGGGGCGAGGTGGAGCGAAGCACCCGGCGTGCCGCTGATGTGGTCGATGGCAAGGAGGATTGGCGTTGAGCGTCGGGCTCGATTCGATACCGCAACGTCGATCCTCGCCGGCGTACCCGCTCGAAGTCGAGCCGGGTTCGCGGTTCGGCTGATGGCCAGATCGAGTCGCGTGGACGCAGCCATCGAGACGGCAACGAGCAGCGCAACGAGTTGCATGGCAGAAAGGATCAGGAGTTCATCGGCCCCGAACAGGCGTCCGAGCGCGAACGAGATGGCAGCGGAGAGCGCTATGCCGATGCCGGCCCGCGTGAGGCGCATCAGACTCGGTCGTAGGGAACCGGCACCGCAGCGAGAATGTCGGCAACCACGTTGTCGGGAGTGGTGCCCTGGAGTTGTGCTTCGGGACGAAGGATGAGTCGATGGGAAATGACCTCGCGGGCCACGGCCTTGATGTCGTCATCGGACACGAAGACTTGACCGCCGGCAAGCGCACGAGCTCGCGCCACTCGTTGCAGGCTGAGCGTCGCACGAGGCGACATGCCGAGCGCAATCGCTGGATGTCGACGAGTGGCATGGGCGATGTCGATCAGATACGCCCGCAGTTCCTCGGCAATGTGCACCCGTTGCACGAGACGACTCATCGTGACGATGTCTCGCAAGGTGGCGACCGGCTGGAGCCTGCGGACGAGTCCGTCGCTCTCGTGGGTGTGGAGGATCGCAAGCTCGTCACTGCGATCGGGGTAGCCAACCGAGAGCCGCATCAGGAACCGGTCGAGCTGGCTCTCGGGGAGCGGATAGGTGCCCTCCTGTTCGATCGGATTCTGAGTGGCCATGACCATGAAGGGTTCTGGCAAGAGATGGGTGACGCCGTCAACGGTGACTTGCCCCTCGGCCATTGCCTCGAGAAGCGCTGATTGGGTTTTTGGCGATGCCCGGTTGATCTCGTCGGCGAGGACCAATTCGGTGAAGACGGGGCCCTTGCGGAACTCGAAAGCCGACTCGTTCCGATTCCAGATGCTGACGCCAGTGACGTCGGCAGGCAGGAGATCAGGAGTGAACTGAATTCGGCCGATGTTTCCACCGACAGACGCTGCGATCGCCTTGGCCAGGGTGGTTTTGCCAACACCGGGAACGTCTTCGACGAGCAGGTGCCCGCCGGCGATCATGCAGAGCAACGATTGTTCAACGACTCGGCGCTTGCCTCGAACGACATGCTCGACGTTGTCACAGATTGCAGAGAAGGCAGCAGCAAACTGACCAGCTCGATGCTGGTCCAGGGGTGTAGCGTCAGTCGAGTTCATTCCGGCAGTGGTCCCTTCGTTGCCATACCTCGCAGCACACTACCAACCGCACACGAGGTCACCGGGTCACGTAGTGTTGGGTTCCATGAACCCAGCGCTAGCACTCGACATCGGCGGCACGAAAATTGCTGCTGCCGTTGTCGATTCGAGTGGCATCGTCACCCATCGTGCCATTGTCCCGACTGGCTCGCACGCCGACGGCGAGGCGCTCTTCGCTCACGTCTGTTCGCTGATCGACCAGTTCGCTCCCTTTGATCAGTATTCGGTCTGTGGTGTTGGTTGCCCGGGTCCGATGGTCGAGAAAGGCCTCGTGGTCTCGCCTCTCAACATCTCGGTGTGGCAACGGTTTCCACTCGCGGCTCGGCTGTCGGCGTACACGGGTCTGGCAACCAGTCTCGATGGCGATGCCAAGGCCTTGGCACTGGCCGAGGGCTGGGTTGGTGCGGCGGTCGGTGTGCGCGACTTCGTGGCCATGGTCGTTTCCACTGGGGTCGGCGGGGGCATCGTGCTCGACGGTCGGCTGCTCGACGGACGGCTGGGCAACGCTGGCCATGTCGGACAGATCGTGGTGAATCCTGACGGTCAGACCTTGCCGGGCCACATCACCGGCAGCTTGGAATCAGAAGCCTCGGGAACGGCGATTGCGCAGCGCACCGGCCTACCGGCAACCGAGGCCTGTACCTCTGAGATCCGGTATGTCGGCACCATGGTGGGGCGAGCGGTTGGCTCGTTGGCCAATGCGCTCGACCTGCATCTTGCCGTGGTTGGCGGATCGGTGGCACTCGGCCTCGGCGAGCCGTTCTTCGCCGCCGCTCAATCCGAATGCGATCGGATCTGTTCGCTTGACTACAGCCGCGGTACTCGCATCGAACCGGTCGGCCTCGGCGTCGAAGCGCCATTGGTTGGTGCTGCCGCCGTTGGCTTTCGTTCGATCGGTCACGATCTCGGGGGCATCGCCTAGCCCGTTCGGCACTCCGAGGTTGGTAAGCGACCGTCGACGGGCCGAGCGCGAAACGGCTAGTGGGGGAAATCTCGCTTCCAGGCCAACCAGGTGATCAGTTCTTCGGCGCCCATCTTTGTCGAGCCATCGCCGCCATAGGCGGTGACCAGGCGAAAGTGCAGCCACTCCGGCTCAGGTAGCGGAAGATACGGAGCACGGCGCCACCATCCGCGTGGCGCAAGCTCGAGTGCCGCTCTGGCCGCCGTGGCCCAGAGGTCTGGTCGGGCGACGAGCGCTTTGGCTGCCGCAGGGGAGATCGGGAGGCGATCGTTCAACACCTCGCCAGACTACGTGCGGTTGCGCTGGACGGGGCGTCCGGCCGAGGCTCGGTCCTGCGCCTCAGACGCTGGTGTCTGGATCGTGAGACGGCATCGAGACGAACTCGATGCGATTGCCGAACGGATCGTCACAAAAGAGCTGGGTCACCCCGGCGACGGTTGCACCTTCTCGAGTGGCGACGCCGGCGTGTTCGAGCCGAGCGGCGAGCTCGACACGGTCGCTGACGATGAACGCAGGGTGCCCCTTCTTCTCTGGCGAGAAGTCGGGATCGGCACCGAGATGCACGTGTAGTGTCGGAGTGGCGAACCAGCAACCGCCTCGGGCGGCGAGCTCAGCAGGCTTGGGGAGTTGCTCGAGCCCGAGGAGTCCGGCGTAGAACTCGATGGCTGCTGGCTCGCCCCCGACGGGCATGGCGATCTGGACGTGATCGACGCCAAGGATCATGACCTGCACGTTTCCTGAATCAGGTTGGCGTGCCAGGCGAACCGGTGGACACCTTGTAGCTCCACAGCTCGGCGCCCATGCTGACCGGCCCTCCGGCCGGTGCCGGGCGATCAGCGTTCTGATGACCGTGGGCGAACGACTGCGACGCGGTCCAGGCGTCGAAGGCTTCGTCGTCGCGCCAACGGGTGATCACGAGCCAGACATTGCGATCGTCGGTTGGCTGGAGGAGTTCGAAGCCTTCGAATCCTTCTTGGCCGTCGACGGCCCCAGCGCGTGCGGCGAACCGCTTGCCGAGTTCGTCGCCGGAATCGGCCGGAACGGTGATGGCATTGATCTTGATGACGGTCATCGGGCGTCCTTGGTGGGTAGCGGGAGTCGGATCATTTCGGGATGTCTTTCCATGCACCACCGTCGGCGCGGGGTTCCTTGGGAAGGCCGAGGACGATTTCACCGATGATGTTGCGCTGGACTTGGCTGGTGCCGGCATAGATCGTGCCGGCGCGAGCATTCAGGAAGGTTCCGATCCATGAGCCGGAGTCATTGGGGGCTCCGGGTGAGTCGGTCGAGAAGGCACTGCTCGGGAACTTGCCATCGATCACCATGCCGCCTGCGCCAAAGAGCGAAACGCCAAGTTCGGTCACGGTGCGGTGGTACTCAGACCAGTACAGCTTGAAGATCGAGGCATCGGCACCGGGGTGCTCGCCTGCGAGGAACTTGGTGAGGGTGCGCATGCCGAGGTATCGCATGATCTGCACCTTGGAGTAGCACCAGGCGAGCTGCTGGCGAACGAGAGGATCGTCGGCCTTGCCCTGCTGTCTTGCCAGGTCGAGAAGGCGATCGAGCTCGACACCGAAGAGCACCGGGGTCGTTGCCGAGGCCTCGCCTCGTTCGAATCCCAGCAACGTCATTGCGACACCCCAGCCGCCGTTGACTTCGCCGATGACGTTCTCCTTGGGCGCCCGTGCGTCGGTGAAGAACACCTCGTTGAACTCCGATTCCCCACTGATCATTTCGATGGGGCGAACCTCGACTCCCGGCTGATCCATGGGAACCAAGAGGAAGGTGATGCCGCGATGCTTCGCCGCCTCGGCATCGGTGCGGGTGAGCACGAAGATCCAGTCGGCGAGGTGGCCGGCCGAGGTCCAGATCTTTTGTCCGTTGATGATCCACTCGTCGCCGTCGAGCTCGGCTTTGCAACCGAGGTTGCCGAGGTCGGAGCCGGCGTTTGGTTCGGAGTAGCCCTGGCACCACAGGTCTTCACCCGAGATGATCCGGGGAAGGAAATGCTTCTTCTGTTCCTCGGTGCCCCAGTGGATGATCGTGTTGCCGACCATCTGGATGCTGAAGGCATCATTGGCGCCGCCGGTTGGCACACCGGCCTTGGCAAACTCTTCGGCCATGATGACGCCTTCGAGCTGCGACAGTCCGGCGCCTCCGTACTCGGTGGGCCACGAGGCGGCAAGGAGGGAGTTGTCGCGCAGGATGTCTCGCCATTGCTTGGTGAACACCGCAGCTTCATCGGCAGGGAGGGCGCCAATTCCCTCCCAATCTGCGGGGAGCTGCTCGGCCAGGAATGCTTGCATCTTCTCGCGGTAGACGGCTGCTTCGGGACTGTAGGTGGGCTGCATAGCCAGTAATCTAGACCGACCGGTCAAGAGCAGGGAAACTCTACTTGCCATGGCGTCGGACCTGATGGCTGCGACGGTGGGTCTGGTCAGTCCGGTGACCCGGTGGGGGAGAGGTGAAGGAGCGTGTCGAGCAGGGTCTCGAGCGTCTGATCCAGTTCGAGCAGGGGTGTGAGGCCGTGGTTTTGTGGAGGGAGCCCGATCCCTCTCTCCGGCCGATCGGCCGCTCGTTGATCGAGGAGCTCGCTGAGGCGACCGCGGGCGAAGGGGCGCAGAAGGCCACTGTGGTCGTCGAGCTCGAGCATCGTCTGGAAACGTGCGCCCGCGCGGGTGCGGCGTTGCGACAGGCCAACGAGCTTGTAGCCGTTGATCGAGATCTCACCGGTGCCGAGGCCCGCGAAACAGAGCAGGCGGCCGGCATCGCGGTCGGTCAGGGGTCCGTGATGGACGTGTGGCTCGATACCGGTCAGGCGATGGAGCGTTCGAGCCCAGAGGGTTCCTACCCAGTCGAAGGCGCGATGTACGTCGTCGTCCCAGAGTGGGTGTTCTCGCCCGATCAGGAAGTCGACCCAAAGGTGCGTGCCGGGGACGATCACGACGATGCCGCCGCCGCTGCGCCGATGACCCACTTCCCAGCCAGCGTCTTCAGCGGCAACACGATCGATCAGATCCTCGCTTTGGGCGCTACCGAACACCAATGCCCGCGGTGTCGTGCGATGAATCCAGGCTTGGCCGGTGCTGTTCGTCAGACCGGGCATCGCTTTGTTGTGGAAGGAAATCGCTGAGCCAGCGGTCGAATGGAACGACCACGGCGGCTCCTGCGTCTTGCTGGGCATCGAGGTGTCACGGGTCATCGAGTTCGAGCGTAGGGGTTCGCCGGCTCGAGATTGGTCGTCGTTGCGTGAGGTCCGCACACCGATTGTGACCGAATCATGACGACGATTGGCTCGGGTGAAAACTTCTCAAATGGTGGTCGTACCAGCACGTTGGGTGCGTGCGGGGCTCCCACCTGCAGAAACGATAGACCCTTCGAACAGGTGTTTGTGTCGAAGGGTGGCGAGGTGACCACGCAATGTCGGGAAAGGGTTGATCAGTGGGGGGAAGTGTCATAAAGTGTCACACATCGGCACGGAAGTGCGGGTCCACAACATCGGGCCCCACGAACGAGTCGCCGCACTCCCACGACAACACCCTTGCGGTGGCGGCGAGGGGGTGGCGTCCCTCACGACAATGCGGAAAATCAGGAGAGGTGAATGTTCGTTGGGCGACACGAACACTCACTCGACCCCAAAGGTCGAGTGGTGCTGCCTGCGTCATTTCGGTCGGCAGTCGTCGACCGCGGTTATGTCACCACTCTTGGCACACACATCGGGATGTGGGACGAAAATGGGTTTCAAGAACTCACGGAGAAGCTGATGCGGCTCCGCGACGAAAAGAAGCTCAGTGCTGCCGAGGTCAAGAAAATCATTCGGGACACATCAGTGGTCAAGCTCGACTCGGCCGGACGAATCACCCTTCCTCGTGCCTTGCTCGACGAATTGGGATTCCGAAAGGAAGTAGTCCTCACCGGCTACATCAACCGAGTAGAGATTTGGCCGGCCGAGGTGTTTGCCGACGTGAACGCCAAGACCGAAAGCAATGCAAAAATGGCGGACGCAATCAACGAGCACGGTTTGTAACTGCGCTGTTCATTGGCGACGCCTTCGGGCGAAGAGCAACAAAGCGAAGAAAGGAGCGCGACGACACCGAATCGAATCGTTCATCGGTTGCCTTCCGGGCAATGGAGAGTGGTACTTCTGCCCCACAACTCCGCCCGCTACCCCTCGAGTACGTCCCAGGAGAGAAACCCTGCCGTACGCCCATTTCCCGGGGGGCTACCGATGACCGAATCGCACAGGTGTTGTCGTCCACGGCGATGGCGGATCAAACGCGCTCACACTCTGGCGGGTTCCATCACGATCCCGTGATGATGCACGAGGTCGTCGCTCTGTTCGACGTCGTTCCCGGTGGCGTCTACCTCGACGCAACGCTCGGTGGCGGCGGGCATGCAGGAGCGGTCCTCGCAGCGCACGATCACTTGACGCTCCTCGGAGTCGACCAGGACCCGCTCGCCCTCGAGGTCGCGGCCGAACGCCTCGGCAGCTTCGGTGGTCGAGTCGTGCTCGCTCGATCACGGTTCGATTCACTCGCCGCGGTGTGTCGCGATCTTGGCATCGATTCGCTCTCGGGCTTCTTGTTCGACCTCGGCGTCAGCTCGCCACAGCTCGACGTCGCCGAGCGTGGCTTCAGCTTCCGCAATGACGGTCCACTCGACATGCGCATGGACCCAGACGGTCACCTCACCGCGGCCGACGTCGTCAACACGTACAGCCACGGCGAACTCGCACACGCGTTGAAGCGGCACGCCGACGAACGCTTCGCCGGTCGGATTGCCTCGGCGATCGTTGCCAAGCGCCCCTTCCTCACCACGACCCAACTTGCCGCCGTGGTGGTCGACGCCATACCCGCCGCCGCCCGGCGGACGGGTGGCCATCCAGCGAAGCGGACCTTCCAGGCCATTCGCATCGAAGTCAACCAAGAGCTGGCGGTCATCCGCCCGGCCCTCGAAGCCGCTCTCGACCTCCTCGCTCCCGGTGGGCGGGGCGCTGTCCTCACGTATCACTCCGGCGAAGACCGGATCGTGAAGGACATCTTTCGCAGGCGCAGCACGGCGGACGTCCCGCCCGGGCTCCCGGTACCCGCCACTGACGAACCCGAGTTCGCCGTGCTGCGCCCGCTTGCCCGTCGTCCAAGCGACGACGAGGTGGCATCAAATCCTCGCGCCGGAAGTGCGCGGCTGCGCACCATCGAGCGCATCTCCAAACGAAAGCAGGCCGCTTGATGAACGCCCGCACGGCAAGCAGCTCGGCGAGGTCTGGCGAGCGTGCCGCCAGCCACCACTCGCCGGCGAGAACGAGGACGGCAAAGCCCAAACTTCGCGTTGTCGATCATCATCGTCTCAAACAGGCTGCTCGGCGCAGGCGAATGGGGCTTTGGCTTGCTGGAGCCGTCACGGTCGGGATGTTCGTCTCGGCCCTTGCCCAAGCAGAACTCGTCCGCGGTCAGCAGGAGTTGAACCAGTTGCGGGCCGAACTCGTCGTTGCGCAATCCGAACAAGCTCGACTCGAACGAGAAATCGTGATGGCATCGGCCCCCCACATCGTTGTCGATCGCGCCCGTGCGCTTGGCATGGTGCGGGCCACGGAGCCACAGTATTTCCCCGCCGTTCGGGCGCTGGAAGGCTGATGACGAGGCGAACGAGTCACCCCCGCGACCCGCGACGTCGCATCGTTGCGCTTCTCTGTGTGTTCTGCCTGATCGGATTCGGCTTCATCTTCAGCTTGGCCGACCTGCAAACGGTCCGAGCCGATCGCTATCGAGACATCGGTGAGGAGCAGCGATCGCGAGCTGTTGCGCTGACGGGATATCGGGGTCGACTACTCGACCGCGATGGCGCCGTGCTTGCCACCTCTACGCCCGGCCAGCAATTGGTCGTCGACCCGCAGAAGGTCCTCGATCCGGTCGCGACCGCCGCCGTGCTTGCTCCCGTTCTCGGTATCGAAGCCGGCGCTCTGCTCGAGCCATTGACCGCGGCGAGCATGGACGATCGCTACGGATTGCTGAGCGAGTCGGTCAGTGCTGATGGCCTCGCTCGGTTCCTCGATCTGGCTGATGATGAGCAGATGGACGAGCTCCTGAACGGTATTTCGGTCGTACCGGTCGAGGAACGGATCTACCCCGCAGGGAATCTCGCCCGACCGGTGGTGGGAAAGATGGGAGTGGACGCCGCGCTCTACGGAATGGAGTGGCAATTCAATCAGGCACTCGAGGGTCACGCCGGTGTCGATCGCCACGAGCGATCGGTCTTTGGCGTGATCTCGGTTGGCGAGCGTGACGTCGAGCCGGCATCCAAGGGCGACGACGTCTACCTCACCATCGATCAGAACATCCAGTACGTGGTCGAGGAGTCGTTGATCGAACACTGCCAGGTCACCCTTGCGAACTCGGCCCAGGCCGTGGTGAGCGATCCCCGAACCGGTGAGATCTTGGCGATGGCGACCGTTGTTCGCACGGAGACAGGGGAGTGCATCGTTCCGATCTACAACGCTCCGTTGGTCCAAGAATTCGAACCGGGGTCGGTGATCAAGATGGTCACTGCTGCAGCGGCGGTCGAAGAACTCGGCTGGGACTCGACAACGACGTTCGACGTCCCGAACTCGATCGTTGTCGAGGACAAGGAGTTCTTCGAACACGATGAGCACCCCATCGCTCCTTATCCCGTTGCCCAAATCATTGCCCAGTCGATGAACGTCGGGACGATCATGATGGGCCAGGCCGTCGGCCCGGAGAAACTCGTCCACTACCTGGCGGCCTTTGGCTTCGGTGAAGAGTCTGGTCTTGGGTTCAAGGACGAGCTGTCAGGCAAAGTTCGTCCATACGACGAGTGGTACGGATCGGACATCGGGTCGATCTCGATTGGCCAGGGCATGACGACCAACACCGTCCAACTCGCCATGGCGTACAACACCATCGCCAACGACGGCGTCTACCTCGGGCCGAAGCTCGTACATTCGATCGTTGACCAGGCCGGTGCCGCCCAGCCACAACCGGCACAGGTCACTCGACGAGTCATCTCGTCAGAGGCCGCCGCCGAAGTCACCAAAATGCTCACTGCCGTCGTCGATGCAGACGGCATCGGTACCGGGCGGGCGGCAGCTGTTCCCGGCTACACCGTGGCCGGAAAGACCGGTACCGCGTGGAAAGTCTTCGCGGACGAAACCGGCAACGTAGGGTACGGCTACCCCGGGAACCGACGGTACGTGGTGACCTTTGCCGGGTTCCTCCCTGCTGATGACCCGCAACTCTCGATTGTCGTCGTCGTCGATGAGCCAAAGACCCAGACCACCGCCGGTCTGGTGGCCGCTCCGGTCTTCGCCGATGTCGCGCACTATGTCGTGCGGATCATGGGCATTGCGCCAGAACACGACGCTCTCGCACCGGGTGAAGTCGTGAGAGGAACCCCGGCGACGGCTTCGGAACAACCGCTGACCGAGGCACCGGCCTTGCCCGACGAGTCGCTCGAAGTCGATACACTCGAGGTCGCTGCCGTCAAGGATCCAACCTCTGGCGCAGCCTCTGACGCAGCGCCACAGGAAGCGAGCGGAGGGTGAACGACATCACCGTCGACGCGCTCGCCGAGTTCGTTCCGGGAGCGGTCGTGATTGGCGACGGCTCGGTAACGGTCGGCCACATCACCCACGATTCGCGCCAGGCTCGGACGGGCACGCTCTTTGCCTGCGTTGCCGGAGCCCGAGTCGATGGTCACGATTACGCCACCGCCGCCCTTGCCCTTGGTGCGGCGGCACTCCTCGTCGATCATGTGTTGCCAGCGATCGGCTCGAGCGTTCCCCAACTGATCGTCCCCGATGTTCGCAAAGCAATGGGAACGGTTGCTGCGGCGATCTACCGCCATCCGTCAGCCTCGTTGCGAGTGGTCGGAGTCACCGGCACGAACGGCAAGACCAGCGTTGTTGGACTCATCGGAGAAATCCTCGCCCATGCATCGGTTCCGGTGCGGATGCTCGGGACGCTCACCGGCCCCCGAACAACGCCTGAGTCCCCCGATCTCCAAGAGACGTTCGCGCACGAGGTCGCTCGCGGTGGCGACGTGATTGCCATGGAAGTGTCGTCGCACGCGCTTGCGTTGCACCGCGTCGCCGGCACCCAGTTCGTCGTTGGGGTCTTCACCAACCTTGGTCAGGACCACCTGGACTTCCACGGAGATCTCGAACAGTACGAACAGGCGAAGACGGAGCTGTTCTCGTCTCGTTACATCGCCAAGGCCATCATCAACACCGATGATCCCGCTGGCCGTCGCATCGCCGCTCAGTGCGATGTTGCGGTCCAGGCCTACGGGCTTGCCGATGCCGAGGAGCTGCGAATCGATGGACCCGTGTCGCAGTTTCGCTGGGGCGGACACGAAATCGTGTTCCGGTTGCCTGGGATCCACAACGTGCTCAACGCACTGGCGGCTGCGTTCACCTGCGTCGAGTTGGGAGTCGATCCCCTCGACATCGCCGATGCGTTGTGCAACGCCGATGGTGCTCGCGGTCGATTCGAGATGGTCAACGTTGGTCAACCGTTCTCGGTGGTCGTCGACTACGCGCACAAGCCCGAGGCGCTGCAGGCGGTGATCAACGCCAGCCGCCAGATCGTTGGCGTGCGTCCCGACGGAAGTCCTGGTTCGGTCATCGTCGTGATTGGCTGCGGCGGTGATCGAGATCCGTTCAAACGCCCGCTGATGGGTGCGATCGCCGCCAACTTCGCCGATCTGACGGTGCTCACGTCTGACAACCCACGGTCAGAGGATCCCTCGATGATTCTCGATCAGATGGAGGCGGGGGTTCCCCATGATCGGCGAACGACGGTGACCAGAGTCGAGGATCGCGCCGCCGCCATTGCCGCAGCGCTCCAATCGGCACAGCAAGGAGATGTCGTTCTCATTGCGGGCAAGGGGGACGAGATCCACCAGGTGATCGGTGATGAGGCTCTACCATTCGACGATCGGGAAGTGGCGGTGGCCTACCTTCTCGGTCTTGCCTCTTCCCGTCCCGCTGTGACGGAGCGTGATCATCCGTGATTCGACTGCTGACTGCCGCAGCGCTTGCCTTCGCGGTCACCGCATTCAGCACTCGATTGCTGATCGATTTTCTCACCCGGCAACGAATCGGTCAGCCGATTCGCGAAGACGGTCCGCAAGGGCATCAAACCAAGGCCGGCACCCCAACCATGGGGGGCCTGGCCATCGTGGCCGGCGCGGGATCTGGCTATCTCTTCTCTGATTTGCTCCATGCTGGGGTGTTCACCCGTAGCGGGCTCATCGTGATGGCCGCCATTTGCGCCGCAGCAATGGTCGGTTTTGCCGATGACTGGCTCAAGGTGTCACGGGAGCGAAACCTCGGGCTCACCAAGCGCACCAAGTCGCTCGGCCTCTTGATCGTTGCAGTTTCGTTTGCGGTCGCCATTCGCTTTCTGACCACCGCGTCGACCGAGCTGAGTTTCACGCGGGCAGGACAGTTGGGAATCGATTTCGGTACCTGGGGATGGCTGATCTTTGCCGTGATCGTGGTCTTCGGTGTATCGAACGCCGTCAACCTGACCGACGGTCTCGACGGCCTGGCCGCTGGCTCGGGAATCTTCTCCTTCGGGGCTTACGCCCTCATTTGCTTCTGGATCTTTCGTCAGTCACAGGGGGTCCCAGAGCAGGACATCTACGGCGTAGCCCACGCGCTCGACCTCGCCGTGGTGTCGATCGCCATGGTCGCTGCCCTCGCCGGCTTTCTGTGGTTCAACTGCGCTCCCGCAGAGATCTTCATGGGCGACACGGGCTCGCTCGCCATCGGGACGGGACTTGCGGCGTTGGCGCTCACGACCAACACGCATCTCCTGCTGCCGGTCATTGGTGGGATCTACGTGGTCGAAACGCTCTCGGTGATGTTGCAAGTCGGCTACTTCAAGGCGACGAAGGGCAAACGCCTTTTCCGGATGGCGCCGATTCATCACCACTTCGAACTGCTTGGCTGGAAAGAGACAAAGGTGATCGTTCGATTCTGGCTGATCGGCATCGCACTGACAGCGATGGCGCTCGGTCTCTTCTACGCCGACTGGGTTGGTGCTGTGGAGTTCGACCAATGATGGGGTCCGAGACCGACCTGTCAGCACCGCTCGTCGTTGGATTCGGGGTCACCGGACAAGCCGTCACACGCGCACTGATCGCCCACGGAGTCACGCCGACGGTCATCGATGACCAGCCGAGCGATGCCGCGGTTACCGCCGCTGCTGCCGTGGGTGTCGAGCTGATCTCAGGACCATCGCCGGAGCAAGTGCAGGCTTTGGTTGCGAGCTGTTCGGTTCTACTCCCAACGCCAGGTCTGCCCGACCACCACGTGGCTGTTGCTTCCGCCCGCCTCGGCGGCCGAGCAATACGCAGCGAGTTCGATCTCGCCCGTCTCTGGGATGACCGGCCGATCGTCGCGATTACCGGTACCAACGGCAAGACAACCGTGACCATGTTGGTGACCGAGGCACTCGAACGTTCGGGCATTCACGCCCTTGCCGTCGGCAACACCGATCTCCCGCTCGTCGAGGCGCTCGTAGACGAAACGGTGCGAGTCTTCGTCGTCGAGGCGTCGTCGTTTCGCCTAGGCCACACGGGATGTTTCACGCCTGCGGTTGCCACCTGGCTCAATCTCGCACCGGACCACCTCGACAGCCACGGCAGCGCCGAAGCGTATGAGACGGCGAAGGCTGCGCTCTGGCGAGATCTCGGCCTTGACTCGATCGCCATCGCCAACATCGATGATCCAACGGTCATGCGGCATCTGCCGATAGCGAACACTTCGACGTTCGGTCTCGAGGCCGGCGAATGGCACATCAGCAACGGCCACCTGGTTGGTCCGCTTGGCGCCGTCGTGGCCGTCGCCGATCTCCAACGCCGTCAACCGCACGACCTCGCCAACGCTGCAGCGATTGCTGCCACTGCGTCGGCGGCAGGAGCAACGCTCGAAGCGATCGCTGCGACACTCATTGCCTTCGTCGGGCTCGAGCATCGAGTGCAGCGAGTCGGGGAGTGGGACGGGGTCGCCTGGTACAACGACTCCAAGGCAACGGTTCCTCACGCAACGCTGGCCGCGGTTGGGGGATTCGAGTCCGTCGTGTTGATTGCAGGAGGACGCAACAAGGGCCTCGACCTGAGCGGTCTTCGCTCCGCCGTTCCGCCGGTGAGAGCGGTCGTTGCGACCGGTGACGCCGCCGATGAGATCGTTGCCGCCTTCGACGGGCTCGTCGAGGTGCGCCGTGCTGCTTCCATGGCCGATGCGGTCGACGCCGCCGCTGAGCTGGCGCTGTCAGGCGACGCCGTCGTGTTGTCACCGTCGTGCACCTCGTACGACTGGTACGCCAATTACGGCGAACGAGGACACGACTTCATGCGACTCGTCAATGAACGGCATGGATCATGAGGGAACAACCGCCCCGTCCAGGTTCAGCCACCAACGGCCGCAGCACGAGTGGTCGTGGTACGAGTGGTCGCAGCACGAACGGTCGTGGTACGAACGGTCGCAGCACCAACGGAAATGCCAGCACCAGGACGCAGACGGGCAGCGGGCGGCGGGCACCTGATGCTCGCAATCGCTCGACCGGAAATCGCTCCACCTCCACTGACCGACGTTCCGACGATCGACGAGTCGGTGACCGTCGCCGCGTCGATCGGGGTCGCGTCGCAGGTGAGCGGCGTAGCAACGACCGCCGTGTCGGTGATCGTCGAGTGCAGGCCCGTCGACTCTCGGAAAAGCGGGCGGCGTTCTGGCGCGGTGCCGGTTCACTCGTCAACCCAACGACTTCGCCGCTCCCCGTCACCCATGGCGGACAGCGAACCGCAGCATGGATGACCGTGCTCGTCGCCGGACTCACGATGTTCGGCTTGGTCATGGTGCTTTCGGCGTCATCGGTCGCCAGCACGTACAAGGCAGATTCGCCGTTCGTGAAGTTCGAAGAGCAGCTGATGTGGGCCGGAATCGGGGCCGTGGTGTTCATTGTCGCTCGCTCGGTCGACTACCGCTGGCTACAGCGAATTGCCTTGCCGGCAGCGGTGCTGTCGGGTGTGCTCCTCGCCCTGACCCTGATTCCGGGGATCGGCATTCGGATCAATGGATCCCGTCGTTGGATTGGCGTCGGGCCGGTCGTGATCCAACCGGCGGAAGTCGCGAAGATCGCTCTGATCATCTTCGTCGCCGACCTCCTCACTCGCCGGGCACGCTACATGGAACGCTCAGAGCTGACCGTTCGTCCGGTCCTGGTGGTGCTGGGCTCGTACTGCGGGCTGATCCTTCTCCAGCCGAAGCTCGGCACGACGATCGTTTTGGGCACGGTTGCCTTCACGATGCTGTTCATCGGTGGCGCTCGCATCAGAAATCTCGCATCGTGGAGTCTCGTGCTCGGCCTCGCCGGCGCCTACTTCGCCTATTCTGCCCCGTATCGACGCCGCAGGATCTTCGCCTACCTCGATCCCTTCGCCGATCCGCTCGGCGATGGCCTCCAGACCATCCAGAGTCAGGTTGGCATCGCGTCGGGCGGACTGCTCGGTGTCGGTCTCGGTGCCGGGCGGACCAAATGGGGCTTCCTGCCGTACGCCGACTCCGACTTCATCTTCGCGCTGATCGCAGAGGAGGTCGGGCTCGTCGGCGGAACGGCCGTCATTCTGGCCTTCCTCCTCCTCGGCTACTTCGGCGCGAGAGTCGCAATCAAGGCGCCCGATCGCTTCGGCATGCTGCTCGCTGTCGGGATCACCACCTGGCTGATTCTCCAGGCGTTCATGAACATCGGGATGGCCATGGGACTCATGCCAATCACCGGGGAACCGCTGCCGTTCGTCTCCGCCGGAGGTTCGGGGCTCGTCACCGCGCTGGGAGCATCGGGCTTGCTGGTCAACGTCGCACGTCGGGCCCGTCTGTGAGCGCCGAACCTCCGACATTGCTCGACGTCCTCATCACGGGGGGCGGCACCGCCGGCCACACCAATCCGGGGATCGCCATCGCTCAGGCATTGGTCACCGCCGGGATCGCCCCCGACCGTATTCACTTCGTTGGCGGTGAGCGAGGCAACGAGAGCACGCTCGTTCCGGCGGCTGGCTTCACCATCGATCTTCTACCGGGGCGCGGCATCAAGCGTTCGATTTCGCCTTCGAGCATCGTCGACAACCTCGGTGCTGTTCGCGGGCTCTTGCAGGGTCTCGGTCGGGCACGAACGATCGTGCAAACCCGTCGACCGTCGGTCGTCGTCTGCCTCGGCGGCTATGCCGCGTTCGCCGCCAGCGCGGCAGCAATCATCGGTCGTGTTCCCCTTGTGGTGTCGGAGCAGAACGCCCGAGCGAGCGCGGTGAATCGGCTGATGGCCCGCTTCGCCAGCGTGTGTGCGCTGCCGTACCCCGACACGGATCTGCCGAAGGGGGTCCTGACCGGGAACCCGATTCTTGGGCCCGTCGTCGCGGCGATCGAGAACGCTGACCGAGCGGGGAGCCGGACACTGCTCGGGATTCCGCAAGACCGGACGGTCGTTGCGATCTGGTCAGGGTCGCTGGGCGCTCGCTCGGTCAATGATGTGGCTGCCGAACTCGCTCGATCGTTGGCGGGGCGGAGCGACGTGGCCATACATCACGTCGTTGGCCGTCGAGACTGGGCCGACTTCGAATCCTTGGCCGATGAGCTCGCCGACGCAGCACTTCACTACCAGTCCGTGGCTTACGAGGATCGCATGCCTGCCGTGCTCGCAGCTGCCGACCTGGCCATCACCCGGGCCGGTGCCTCGACGACCTCGGAGCTTGCCGTCGCCGGACTTCCCGCAATCATGGTGCCGCTTCCCGGTGCGCCCCATGATCATCAAACCGCCAATGCCCAGGAATTGGTCCAGGCGGGAGGTGGCTTCTGTCTCGCTGATCGTGACCTCTCCCTCGCTGCGGTGTTGGCGATACTCGAACCATTGCTCGATAGCCCAGCGGAACGCCAACAACGAGCGCTGGCCGCGGTGTCGGTTGGTCGCCCTGACGCCGCTCACGCCGTTGCTTCGATCATCATCGAGACCGGCAAGCTCGGCTTGCTAGCGTGATCGGTCCACGATCCCGAACCGATCGACAGAAAGCTCGCCTTCGATGACTTCCTCCCCGCCCGATCTCTCGTCGCCGCGCCACGTGCACATCATTGGGCTCGGTGGCAGCGGTATGAGTGCAATCGCAGAAGTCCTGGTTGGCACCGGTCATCGCGTCAGCGGCTCCGACATGGCTTCGTCGGCGGTGCTCGTTCGCTTGGCCGAGCGGGGTATCGCCACGCATGTCGGCCACGACGCCTCGAACCTCGACCACCCAGACCTCGTCGCCATCTCCACGGCCATCCCCCCCACCAACCCGGAAGTCGTCGCGGCGATCGAACAGGGAATCCCGGTGTTCCGCCGCGCCGAGCTGCTGACGGCCATCACGCAGGAATGGAAGACCATCGCGGTCGCCGGGACACATGGAAAGACGACCACCAGCGCCATGTTGACCATTGCGTTGCAACACAGCGGGCTCGACCCCGCCTACATCGTCGGCGGCGATCTCCGGGATCTCGGACGGGGCGCAGCGGTTGGATCGGGCGAGTTGTTGGTGGTCGAAGCCGACGAATCCGACGGCACCTTCGTCGAGCTGGCATCCAACAGCATCATCGTGACCAATGTCGAGCCCGACCACCTCGAACACTATGGAACCTTCGATGTCCTCGAAGCGAGCTTCGATCGGTTCGTTGCGCAGGCTCGGGGTCCGAAGGTCATCTGTATCGACGATCCAGGCGCATCAGCGCTGGCCGCTCGCTACCAACAAGCGGGGGCACCGACCGGACCGCTGATCACCTACGGCACCAGTGTCCACGCCTCTTGGCGCATCGTCGACCCCGTGCCGACCCCGAGTGGCATCACCTTCGACCTCGACCCCCAGACTGACGCGCCCGGGGCCGCCGCCGGTCGTCAGACCATCCGACTGGCCCAGCCGGGTATGCACAACGCGCGGAACGCAACGGCCGCCTTCGTGATGGCCGTCGCCCACGGCGCCGAGCCATCTGCGGCTGCCGCGGGGGTGACCTCGTTCGGTGGAGTGGGTCGCCGTTTCGAGATTCGCGGGGAAGTGAACGGCATCCGCCTGGTCGATGACTATGCCCATCTGCCAACCGAAGTGGCCGCGGCGCTTGCTGCGGCGCGAAGTCTTTCACCCGAGCGGCTCGTTGCGGTCTTCCAGCCGCATCGATACAGCAGGACCGAGCAGCTCCACACCACCTTTGGTGATGCCTTCGTCGACGCCGATCTGCTGATCGTCACCGGTATCTACTCCGCAAACGAAGCGCCGCGACCCGGCATCTCCGGCTTGCTGATCGCCGATCGAGTGCGTCGCTCACACCCCGGTGCCTTGGTCGAATACGTCGAGACCCTCGAGGAGGTAGAGGATCGAGTCGTTGCCCTCGCTCAGCCCGGTGATCTCATCATGACGCTCGGCGCCGGCGACTTGACGACCTTGCCGACGCGGATCCTGCCGCGCCTTGGCGAGTCGAAAGCGACATGAGTGGCGTGGGCGTCGACCGCCAGTGGTCGCTGTCGACCCAACGCGCGTGTACTGCCCTCGACGACATCGGCGAGCTCGGTGCGTCACTCGGTGCCTATTGCACCTACCGGGTCGGCGGGCCTGCGGCGATCCTGATCGAGGTCGTGAACGACGCGCAGATCGACCGAATCGCAGCGACGGTGGCGAGCACGGGCGCGGCAACGCTGATCGTTGGCAACGGCTCCAATCTCCTCGTGGCTGATCGAGGATTCGATGGGGTGGTCATCCACCTCGGTCCGTCGTTCGCGACGATCGACATCGCCGACCAGTCCGATGAGGATGGGTCGATCGTGGTGAGTCTCGGCGGTGCCGCTCTCCTTCCGATTGCTGCCCGTGCGACCGCGAGGGCCGGACTGACCGGGTTCGAGTGGGCCGTTGGTGTCCCCGGATCGGTCGGTGGTGCAGTACGAATGAACGCGGGGGGCCACGGCGCTGACATGAGTGACTCGCTGGTGAGTGTCGAGGTCGTCTGTCTGGCCTCCGGCGTGAGATCGACTCGAAGCGTCGGTGAGCTCGAGCTCGGCTATCGACACTCGAACCTTGCCGCCAACGAGTTGGTCACTCGAGCGTCGATACGGCTCCGTCCCGGCAACGGCGGCGAGGAGGAACGACTCAGCGAGATCGTCCGCTGGCGGCGCCAGCACCAGCCGGGTGGCGCGAATGCCGGCAGTGTCTTTGCCAATCCTCCAGGTGATTCCGCCGGTCGTCTGATCGATGCAGCAGGGTTGAAGGGCCATCGCATCGGCTCGGCGTCGGTATCGACCAAGCACGCCAACTTCATCCAAGTCGACAGCCAAGGGTCAGCCGATGATGTTGCTGCCCTGATCATCGATCTGATCGCCCGCGTCGAGCGATTCGCCAACGTCGAGTTGCGACCCGAGAATCGGCTGATCGGCTTCGATCCATCCACCCTCCGACCCGACGGAACGACCACAGTGGACGGCGCATGACGTCAACGACGGGATCCTCGAAGTCGGGGAAGACGAAGCCCAGCAACGCAAAGGTGGACAATGCCGCTCCGGTGGTCGACCACCGTCTTCGTGCCCGTCGTATCGAGGTACAGCGCAGTGAGGGTCGCCGTCGGTTGCGGGCCCTGGTCGCCCTCGTCATCGTGACGATCGTTGCCGGTGGCGCAGCCGTGATCTCCCAGAGCTCGCTCGCTGATGTCGATGCCGTCGTGGTCGAGGGGGCGAGATTGTCTGATCCCGAAGACGTCGTCCTGGCGTCGGGCATCACCGTTGGCGAACCTCTGATCGATCTCGATGCCGCCGACGTGGTGGCCAGTGTGGAGACCCTTCCCTGGGTGCTTGGTGCGAGCGTCGAGCGTCGGATGAATGGCGAGGTCGTTGTTGCGATCGAGGAACGACTGCCGCGTGTGGTGTTGGGAACCGAGGACGGCGGGTTCGTTCTCGTCGACGAACGCGGACGCCAGTTGGAGCGCGTCGCGGGTCGGGCACCGGAGTTCGTGCCGATCGCCGGCATCGTCGCCAATGGTGAGGTCGGCCAGCCGGCCCCGCCCGAGACGAGCGCCATTGTTTCGGTACTCGACCAGCTCACGCCGACGATCGCCGCCGTCGTCACGCAAATCATCATCGACGAAGGAACGCTCTATCTCGAGTTGGCCCCAGCAGGGCGAGTCAAGCTCGGTGACGACAGCTCGCTCGCGGCAAAGATCGTCAGCTTGGAAACGATGCTCGCCCACGCTGACCTGCGGTGTTTGTGGGAGATCGACGTACGGGTGCCATCAGCACCTGCACTGACTCGGGTCGATGCGGCCGGGAATCCACGGGCAGCGTTGACTGACCTGGCAGAATGCACGTAAGCTCTATTGTTTGACTGGGCGAGGCCTACCCGCGCCACCGCTCCCGAGGCGGCCCGGCCTCCCGCTCGGCTGCACGCCGCTCTCAAGAATTCCGACCCAGAAACCCCATGAGGAACCGCAACCGATGACTACCCAGAACTACGTTGCCGTCATCAAGGTCGTCGGTATCGGCGGCGGCGGTTGCAACGCCGTCAATCGCATGATCGACGGTGGGTTACGGGGTGTCGAGTTCGTTGCGATCAACACCGACGCACAGGCGTTGTTGATGAACGACGCAGAGACGAAGCTCCACATTGGTCGCGAACTGACCAGGGGCCTCGGCGCCGGGTCCGATCCTGCCATTGGTCAACAGGCGGCCGAAGATCATCGTGACGAGATCGCCGCCGCCCTCGACGGCGCCGACATGGTGTTCATCACCGTTGGTGAAGGGGGCGGTACCGGCACCGGTGCAGGGCCGGTCGTTGCCGAGATCGCCAAGAACCAGGGTGCACTCACGATTGCGGTGGTGACACGACCGTTCAGTTTCGAGGGGCGCCGGCGTGCCGCTCAAGCCGAATCGGGCATCAACCGACTCAAGGAAAAGGTCGATACGCAGATCGTCATTCCGAACGATCGTCTGCTCTCGATCGCCGATGAGAAGACCACGATGGTCAATGCGTTCCGTATGGCCGATGAGATCCTGCTCTCGGGTGTTTCGGGAATCACGGATCTGATCACCACCCCAGGGCTCATCAACACTGACTTCGCCGATGTTCGTATGGTCATGCACGATGCCGGTAGTGCCCTCATGGGTATTGGTCGAGCCTCTGGCGAAGGCCGAGCCTTGGCTGCGGCCCGTGCCGCCATTGCCTCGCCATTGCTCGAGAGCTCCATCGAGGGCGCACGTGGCATTCTGCTCTCGATCGCCGGCTCCAGCGAACTCGGCCTCTTCGAGGTCAACGAGGCAGCCGAGATCATCCACGACGTTGCCCATCCCGATGCCAACATCATCTTCGGCACCGTGGTCGAAGAAGACATGGAAGACGAGATTCGCGTCACCGTCATTGCCGCTGGCTTCGATCGCTGGGACGCCCCTCGCGAAGAGGTGGAGGCAACGTCGGCGGCAGCGAGCGCCGACCCACTCGCCGGTCTCCTCGATGATGACGACGACGATGAAATCGCTCCACGAGGAACGTCAGACCTCTTCGGCTCCGACGATGACGACGCCGATGACGGCTTCGATGTTCCCGATTTCCTGAAATGACACCCCTGGTGTCATGAACTTCCGCTTGGCGGTCGCGTAGCCGATGCATGCATGGACGATTCCTCTGGCCGACCACCAGGTACAGGTCCGCTCCACCAGTGTCGGCAACGGTGATTTTGCGATTCCGCAACTCGACGCAGCCGACCGGTTCGAGCTCGACTCGATCGATTCGCCCTTCAGGCAACGTCGCCGAGCAATCATCGACCAGCCATGGACATGGTTGCGCCAAGTCCATGGCTGCGACCTCGTCAGCGTCGGATCGCCGGGGGAAGGCGCAGGCGCCGTCGCCGACGGTGCGTTCACCACGGTGCTCGACGCTCCAATCGCTGTGACCACCGCCGATTGCTGTCCCGTTGTTCTGGTCTCGACGCTCGGCGTTGCCGTCGTCCATGCCGGTTGGCGCGGTGCCCTCGCGGGGATCGTCGAACGAGCGGGTGCACGCCTCTTGGCCGAAGGCGGTTCGCCAGTCGCCTCGATCCTCGGCCCGTGTATCGGTGTCGAGCACTACGAGTTCGGCGTGTCGGACCTGGCGCTGATGGCAGCGGCCTACGGTCACCAGGTTCGCGGCACGTCCGGTGCCGGATCACCGGCGCTCGACATGGCGACGGTCATCGCAACTGCCTGTGAGCGAGCCGGCTGGCCTTCGGTCGAGCCAACGGCATGCACCGGCAGTGATCACTACTTCTCCCATCGTGTCCGGCGCGATGTCGGACGCCAGACCACGGTCGCCTGGATCGAGTCGGTGGTCCCATGACCGAACTCACGATCAACGAGATCATCGAACGCCGGGCCGTGATCGTCGAGCGAATCACCTCAGCCGGCGGGTCGATTGACGCCGTCAGAATTCTTGCCGTCACCAAGACCTTTCCCGCCGAGGTTGCACGACTTGCCGTTGCCGCCGGTCTCGACCAACTCGGTGAGAACTACGCCCAGGAAGTGGTGGAGAAGGGTCCGCTGGTTGCCGGAGCATCGTGGCATTTCATTGGTGGGCTCCAGCGCAACAAGGTCCGCAAGATCGCGCCGTGGATCGACCTGTGGCAGACCGTCGATCGGGTTGATCTGATCACCGAGATCGCGAAACGCGCAGCAGGAGCTCGCATTCTCCTCCAGGTCAACACCACTCACGAACCACAAAAATCGGGTTGCGAACCCTCGACAATCGATGCCTTGGTCGACGAGGCTCTCGGTCGAGGTCTCGAGGTCGAAGGATTGATGACGATCGGGCCCACTGATGGCGCCGACCCTCGGCCTGCCTTCGCCTTGCTTCGCAGCCACGTCGATCGGTTGGGGCTTGCGGTCTGCTCGATGGGGATGACAGGCGATCTCGAATTGGCCGTCGCCGAAGGATCGACGATGGTCCGCGTCGGCACCGGTCTCTTCGGACCACGTGAGACACCCCAGTCACGTGGGACACCGTAGTGAGGCGTGCACTGTTACTGAGGCGTGCACTGTTGCTGGGGAGTGATCCCCGGTGTCGGTTTGGGCGACGTCACACATCGAGGCTCGTGTGCCACCGCACGTGAGGTTTGAGACACTAGTGTTGCGGGCGAGAAGCGAGGATCGCAGATGTTCAAGAATGTCATGACGTATTTGGGTCTGGGCCCCGACGAAGAGTACGACGACGGCTATCTATTCGACGGCAACGATGATGACGCCATCGACCTCGATGGACAGCGTTCGTCTCCTTCCACGGCACGCTCGGCGCAGGTGAGGTCCACTTCGGCGAGCCGCAGCACTGGTCGCTCGCATGATGGCGATCACGCCAACAACGGCTACGCCGACGGGTTCAACGCCGACCCTGGCGCCAGCGCGGTGAGCTCGGTTCGCCCGCTCCGGCCGGTACCCTCGCCCGATCTCGACGATGATTGGAGCGGCGGCGCCGCGCCGACCTACCGTCCGTCAACCGATCGTCAGCCCGGTGGTTCCAGTCGAGGTTCGGCCACGTCTGCGGGTTCGAGAAACCTGCTTGATATCGATGCCGAGGAGGCACGTGCGTTGTCGAGTCGAAGCGGCGGTAACCACGATCATGGAGCGACAGGTCGCCAGCGCAGTGAACCGGTGGTACGACCAGTGCCGATCCAACGCACCAAGCCGAGGGCACTGACCCCGAAGACGTTCGGCGATGCGAAGGTGTTGGCCGACGACATCAAGAACTCCGTCCCGGTGGTCATGAACCTGCGCGACGTCGACCGAGACCTCGCGCGACGCCTGATCGACTTTGCCAGCGGCGTCTGTTACTCACTCGATGCGTCAATGGAGAAGATTGCTTCGCAAGTCTTCCTACTGACGCCGTCGACCATCGTTGTGTCGGACGAGGAGCGTCGCCGAATCGAGGAGCGCGGGTTCGATCGCTGACATGGGCTACTTGCTCTGTGTCGCGCTTCTCCTCTTCCAGTTCTGTTTCCTGTGTCGCATCGCGCTTTCCCTGTTTCCATTGCAGCAGGCGTCGCCAGCTGGACATGCGCGCGACCTTGCGTTCGCGCTGACCGAGCCGGTAGTGGCACCGCTGCGAAAGCGGCTGCCGCCAGTTCCCGGATCGTTTGGGTTCGGGGCGGCCGAGATCGTCGTCCTCATTGGTTTGGCCATCCTCGTGAGCGTTGTCTGCTGACGGCGTTGCCGACGCTTCATGCTCGGCAGCGATCGCACGTGATCGAGGTTTTGGGTCGTTGCCATCCGCTTGCCATGGTGAGTCCAGGGCTAGCCTTGCGCCATGGTCGCGCACGATGACAAATTCCGAGTCCTTCGCAAGTTGCCCGAAGTTCGATTCGAAGAAGAACTCAGGGGATACAGCAAGAGTCAGGTCGATCGGGTCCTCCAAGGACTCGCTCCGCTGGCAGACGACGTTGCGGTGCTCCAGCAACGCCTCGCCGATGCCGAGGCTCGCACCGCCGCCGCCGAAGCTCGTTTGCTCGAAGCCAGCTCCGCACGGCGCTCTGTCCCAGAACCGGTAGCTGTTGCGCCCGTCTTCGAGTCGCAGACCCCGCCGGCCAGCTTCGACGAGACGCTCAGCAAGACCTTGCTGTTGGCGCAGCGAACGGCCGATCAGACCGTTGCTGCTGCTCAGGCCGAAGCGAGTGAACTCCTCGGGTCCGCCCGCATCGAAGCCGATCAGTTGAAGGCAGAAAACGCCCGGGCTCGACGTGATGCTGCCACTGAGGTCGCTGCCGAGCGACACGCCCTCATGGAAGCGGCCCACCGCGAGGTGCAGGCAAAGGTCGAAGTTGCTGAGTCATCGCTGGCTGAGGCCGAGGGTGCGCAGCGTCAAGCGCTCGTCGCCGAGATCGCCGACTACACCACGATACGAGACCAGCTTGGTGAAGACATCGAACGACTCGAAGGCCATCTCGCCCAGCGGCGAGAGGTCATCCGGGCGGCACTGGCCGATATCGGTGCCATTGTCGACGATCCCACTCGTTTGCATTCCGAGATGCCACCGGTCGCCGCAGAGCCCGTTGTTCTTCCGGTCGCCGCCAGCGATGCGGTAGTGCTCGATGTCACCGGACTCGATGACTTGGCCCCTGGAGCACCCAGCGACACGTCCGCTTCTGATCGACCGACGTTGCAGCAGCAGGCCTCTGGTTCGACCAAACCGGGCGAGGTCGAACCAGACCTCCTTGCGACGCCCGTCGAGCAACGCACGGTGTCGGCCAGCGCGTCGCTGTTGGGTGAAGTCGGTCGCTCGGTCGATCAGCCAACCGAAGCCGTACCAATGGTGCACTTGTTGCGTGACGACGACAGCGTCGACTCATTCGTCGCTGCTGGTGCAGACGATGGAGACCAAACGGACACTGCTGCCGAGGATCGCTCGGGGGAGGCCGAGTCGGGGGCGCCGTTCGATGACCGTGATGATCAGTGGATGCGCGAAGGCGCCGCCGAGGACTCGGCGCCCGAATCCGACCATGCCAGCCTCGATCTCGACCTCGACGATTGGGGCACGACCTCGCCCATGGCCTCAGGCGCCGTCATCGTCGATGAGGTGAGCTGGAACGATGCCCCCGTTGCCTCGGCGAGCCCTGCTGACTTCGGCTTCGAAGATGCCGATGATCACGTGCCAAGTCAGCGGCCCGGCCGAGCCCCAGCGTCTGACGAACTCGGACGCCCGGCCTGGGCCGAAGCGGTTCCCGACATCGAGGCACCGCAGTTGCTGACCAAGAGCGAAGACCCCTTCCTCGACGAACTGCGCCGGGCCACTGGTGATGACGCCGAAACGGACGTTGCCCTCGAGCGTTTCCTCACCGACAACCCCGATGAGGACGATCGCCGATCGGGATGGTTCAGCCGCCGCAAGTAGCGGGTGAGCCGGTGCGGCGCCGGTCGTCGATCGACTGTTGTGTGAACGGCGTCCGCTCGGACGGCGTCTGACTGCTTGCCTGCATCAATCCCGGCTGATGGAGAAGGTGATGGCGATGTCGCCGATGGAGGCCTGGATGCCTTGGGGTTCAGTCACGACCTGAACGCCACTCGCCAACACCGAGGCTGCCACGAGGTCGAGGTGCGGTTCGAGGGCAGCCGTGGTCGCGCCAAGACTCAGTACCAGGTGAATGCGGTCGGAGACGTGGAGATCCGCGTCCTTGCGGGCCTGCTGGACCGCGCGAACGAGATCGCGTGCCAAGCCCTCGGCTTCGAGCGCCGGCGTGAGCTCGGTGTCGAGCACGATCACTGCCTGATTGCCCGGCAACGCAGCAGCGGCGTATCCCTCGCGGGGATCGAGGGCGAGGTCGAACTCGTCTGGCTGGAGAACGTGTCCACCGACTTCGACCGTGTCATTGTCGCCGGATTTCCACTCGCCTGCCTTGGCTGCTTTGATGACCGCCTGGACTTGCTTGCCCAGCCTCGGCCCGAGAACTCGAGGATTGGGCACGAGACGGAACGTGCCGTAGGCATCGACATTGGTGCTGAACTCGATCTCTTTGACGTTGAGCTCGTCGGCGAGTAGCTGTTTGAGCGGTTCGATTGCCGAGTTCGTTGCCTGGCCGGCCAGGATGGCCTTGGCCAAGGGAAGTCGGACGCGAAGACCACGAGCCTCACGAAGCCCCAAGGCCGGTGTGACTGCGGCGCGGAGCAGATCCATGGCCGACACGAGCTCGGCATTGGCAGGCAGAGCATCGAGCGCCGGCCAGTCCTCGAGGTGAACTGAGCTCTCGCCAACGAGCCCCTGCCAGATCTCCTCGGCGATCATCGGCATCAGAGGGGCAAGCACCTTGGTCAGGGTGAGGAGGACGGTGTAGAGGGTGTCGAGGGCGTCACGGTCGACCGAGCCGCCCTCACCATTCCAGAACCGTTCCCTGCTCCGGCGGATGTACCAGTTGTTCAGCGCGTCGAGGTACCCCTGCACCTCGGCACATGCGCCGGCGAGGTCGTAGGTATCGAGTCGTTCGGTGGTCTGTGCCACCAACTGTTGGGTCTTGGCCAAGATGTACCGGTCGAGATCGTGCGTCGAATCTGTTCGCTCGATTGCTCGGTAGCTGTCGGCGTTCGCGTACAACGTGAAGAAGCTGTATGCGTTCCAGATCGGCAGCATGACGTGGCGAGTCACGTCGTCGATTGCCTGGTCGCTGATCCGAGCGTCACCGCCACGAACGATGTTCGACGACATGAAGTACCAACGAAGGGCGTCAGCTCCCTGCTTGTCGAAGATCTCCGACGGTTCGGTGTAGTTGCGCAGCTTCTTCGACAACTTGTTTCCGTCTTCGGCCAACAAGATGCCGTGGCAGATCACGTTCTGGAAGGCCGGACGATCGAAGAGGGCGCCCGCCAGTACGTGCAGCGTGTAGAACCAGCCACGCGTTTGGTTGATGTACTCGACGATGAAGTCGGCAGGGAAATGGTCCTCGAACCAATCGGCATTCTCGAAGGGGTAGTGCACCTGGGCGAAGGGCATCGAACCCGATTCGAACCAGCAATCGAGGACCTCGTCGACGCGGCGCATCATCGATTGGCCGGTCGGATCGTCGGGGTTTGGACGAACCAGATGGTCGATTGCCGGCCGATGGAGGTCGTCGAGTCGGACTCCGAAGTCAGCCTCGAGCTGATCGAGGCTGCCGTAGACGTCGATCCGGGGGAACGCGGGATCGTCAGACTTCCAGACCGGGATCGGCGAGCCCCAGAAACGGTTTCGGCTGATCGACCAATCGCGAGCGCCGGCCAACCATTGCCCGAAGCGGCCATCCTGGACGTGACCAGGAACCCAGTTGATGTCTTGATTCAGTTCGACGAGCCGGTCGCGGATTTTGGTGACCTCGACGTACCACGACGAGATCGCCTTGTAGATGATGGGCTCGTCGGTACGCCAGCAATGGGGATAGTTGTGCTCGTAGGTCTCATGGCGCAGCACCCGACCGGCATCTTTGAGGTGACGGATCACTCCGGGATTGGCTGCGAAGACGTTCTCGCCCGCCCACTCGGGAACGTCGTCGGTGAAGCGGCCTTTCTCGTCGACCGGAACGGCGCGTCCGATTGGGATGCTGTTTGCTTCACAGATGCGTTGATCGTCTTCGCCGAAGCCCGGTGCCATGTGCACGATGCCCGTGCCCTCGGAGGTGTCGACGAAGTCAGCCTCGAGGATGCGGAAGGCGTCGGTACGGTCGCTGAAATAGTCGAAGAGGGGCGTGTAGGTTCGTCCGACGAGGGCTGAGCCCGGCATCGTTGCCACGATCGTTGCCTGGCCGAGGATCGAGCCGTAGGCCCCGAGCGCCTGCTCACCAATCACATAGTGGTGACCGTCGGATTCGACGATGGCGTAGTCGACCGCCGGGCCAACCGCGAGGGCGAGGTTCGATGGCAAGGTCCACGGTGTTGTCGTCCATGCCAGGATCTTCAGCGGCGCCGGATCACCAGCAACGGGGTCGAGATCGAACGCAACCGTGAGGGCGGGGTCCTGGCGAGGCCGGGTGGCGTCATCGAGACGGATTTCGAAATTCGACAGCGGTGTCTCGGCACTCCAGGAGTACGGCATGACTCGGTAGGCCTCATAGATGAGGCCCTTGTCGAACAGTTCCTTGAACGCCCACATGACCGACTCCATGTAGGACAGGTCCATCGTCTTGTAGTCGTTGTCGAAATCGACCCATCGAGCCTGACGCTCGACGGTTTGCTCCCACTCGCCGGTGTAGCGCATGACGGATGACCGGCAGTAGTTGTTGAACGACTCGATGCCGTGTTCGAGAATGGCGACTCGTCCGGTCACACCGAGCTGCTTCTCGGCCTCCATCTCGGCGGGAAGACCGTGGCAATCCCAACCGAAGCGTCGCTCGACCCGCCGGCCACGCATGGTCTGGTAGCGGGGTACCACATCTTTGACGTAGCCGGTGAGGAGATGGCCGTGGTGGGGAAGTCCGTTGGCAAACGGCGGACCATCGTAGAAGACGAACTCGGTGCCGCCGTCTTCGGTATGTGGACGTTGATCGATGGAGTGCTCGAAGGTCTTCTCGGCAGCCCAAAAGTCGAGAATGCGGCGCTCGATTGCCGGATAGTCGGCGCGGGGAGGAACGTCTGGATACGGCGTTGAGCTGACGGCATTCATGGAGATAGAGGCTACCGGTGCCGTTGCGACCTTCTCGCCGAGCGCAGTGCAGCATCAAGCCGGTGGTCGGCGAAGTGCTCGTTGGTACCGGTTCGGTCGACAGCTGGTCAGTATGGCCTGCTCAGGGTGGGTGCGCTCTGGTTGCTCGATGCCGTGGCCGTACTTCTACACGGCGGCAGATAAGGTACTGGCTTCTTCTCGGGGGTTCTCGGAGGATCCAGAGGTCGCAGATATTCGAAGCTGCGGCTTTGTCGATCGGCCGGGGGACGGCGGTCGGAAAGGCAGTGCAATGGCAGGTTCACGCTCGACGAAGCAAACAGTCGGGGAAAAGGCGTCGGCGAAGAACAAGCCGGTGGCCAAGAACGCGGCAGCCAAGAAAAAGGCGACCAAGCAGGCGACGCCTGCCGCCCAGACGAAGACTGCATCGAAGACCGTGACGAAAAAGGGGGCATCGGCCAAGCCGACGACCAGAAAGAGCGCCACGTCCACATCGGCCACGTCCACATCGGCCACGTCGACGACAAGAGCCTCCAAGACGACCGCAACGAAAACGACCGCAACAAAAACGACCGCAACGAAAACGACACGCTCAGCCACGACCGCCTCGAAGCCGGTAGCCAAGAAGAACAGCACCAAGCCCGTGGCGGCACTCTCGCCACGGAAGGCGTCGAAAGACGAGCCCGATTCAACCCGCACCGTTGCTGCTGACCCATTGGCCAACAGCTCGACCACCAAGACATCCCGGAAGACTTCAGTGACTGCAAAGCAAGACAAGCCCAAGTTCCTGTCCGACACGAAGTGGCTCGCTGCCCGACGCGAAGAACTCATCAACGAGCGTCAGCGATACACACACAACGCCGAGGCACTCGCAGCTGAGGCTGCGGCGCTGATGGCTGACCGTGAGCCAGGCGACGTTCAGTTCGACGAGGAATCGGGAGAGGGCGACACCCTTGCCGTCGAGCGAGACCGCGACCTTGCGCTCTCGGCCCAAGCCCGAGAGAAGGTCGACGAGATCGACGCTGCTCTCGACCGGCTCGATCGCGACATCTACGGACAATGCATCGTCGGTGGCGCCGGCGACTACATCCCGCAAGAGCGGCTCGAGGCGCTTCCCATGGCGCCCAAGTGCATCGCTCACCAAACGGCGATGTTCTGAGCCAGACAATGAAACCTGAGGGCACCGAGACCCGACTCGAGGTATCGGTGCCTGATGCCCTCGACGGTGAGCGAGTCGATCGAGTCGTCTCGATGGTCGCCGATGTCTCGCGACGTGAGGCGCTCGAGCTGATCGTCAATCGTCGCGTTACAGTTGGTGGTCAGGTTCCTGGCAAACCATCGGATCGAATCGTTGCCGGCGCCCTGCTCGTGGTGATGGTGCCTGAACGACCGGATGTGTTGGCGCCGGCTCCTGAAATCGACGTGCCGGTGGTGTACGTCGATGACCACGTCATCGTCGTCGACAAACCGGCAGAACTCGTCGTACACCCAGGTTCGGGTGTACCCGACGGCACCCTGATCCAGGCGCTGCTCGCCGTGTATCCCGATCTCGCCAATGCCGGAGGCGATGCAGACCGGCCGGGGATCGTGCACCGCCTCGACCGAGGAACCTCTGGCCTGTTGATGGTCGCTCGGACCAACGAGGCTCGACAGTCACTGTCAGCACAGCTGGCGGAGCGTTCGGTCGTTCGTCGCTACCTTGCGTTGGTGTGGGATCGACTCGCCTCCAACGAAGGTCTGATCGATGCGCCGCTCGGTCGCTCACCACGCGATGCGACTCGTCGAGCCGTCGTCGCGGGCGGTCGTCCTGCTCGAACGCGCTATCGGGTCTTGGGTCGCAACGATGATCCGGCGCTCACCATGCTCGTGTGTCGCCTCGAAACGGGGAGAACCCATCAGATTCGGGCGCACCTCGAGGCCATTGGCCATCCCGTTGTTGGTGATCTGCGCTATGCGCCGCGGCAGCCGATGATGGGGCTGCGCCGACTTTTCCTGCATGCAGCGGAACTCGGGTTCGAACATCCGGTGACGGGGGAGTCGATGCGATTCAATGCACCGCTACCCGACGCGCTGGCCGAACTCGCCCAGTCGCTCAGGCTCCCGACATCCCTCGACGACTAGCGCGACGCGTGCGTCACCACCTGCCGCGATGCACCAGGTCGGTGATCGGTGGCCGAGGTCGGCTCGCTGATCGGCCGTCTTGGTCGGCGCCGGTTGCGCCGTCGAGTGGGTGTCCGACGGCGATGGTGGCGACGCAGCGATAGCCGTGTGGGACTCCGAAGTGTTCGAGTACTGCTGCCTCGTTGTCGAAAAGGCCGAAGAGACATGCGCCCAACGCTGCGTCGGTGACGAGCAGGAGCAGGTTCTGCACGACGGCGCCGGCGTCGACCCACCAATACGGCACGCCCCATTCACTGGTCGCTTCGCCGAGCCCCGGTCGGGCCTTGTCGGCCTCGGCGTAGCGCTCGACGTATGCATCGGGGCGAGTGAGGACCACAACGAGCACCGGCGCATCGAGGAGCGACGTCCAACGAAATCCTGCGCGTCGTGAAGGCGGCAGTGTGAGGTTCCAATAGGCCTCGACCGCAGCGGAGGTGTCGAGGACGAGGAATTCGACCGCTTGGGTGTTGCCAGCCGATGGTGCGCGACGGGCGAGGTCCAGCACGTGTTCGAGCTGTTGAGGATCGATTGGGGTCGAGGCAAACGAGCGGATCATGCGCCGGCGTCTGATGGTCTGTGCCAACGTCGATGGTGACACAGTGGGGTCGACAGCCGGCGATTTCACCACTGGCCAGGCGTCAATTTTCGCGAGCGGCGGGCCACGGCTCGTTGCCCTTCGACATGGTGGCGACATCGGCGAGTGAGTACGCCTCGAGGATCCGGCGCATCTCGTCACCAACCACGTGCCACAGGTTCAGCAGCACGCATTGTCCTTCGTGGTCACAAGCGCCATCGGAATGCGGCTCGGAGAAATCGCCGAGGACGATGGGGCCGTCGACGGCGCGGATGATCGACGCCAAGGAGATATCAGCGGGATCTCTGGCCAGCACGTACCCGCCGCCGACGCCACGTTTGGATCGGACGAGTCCGGCTCCTTTGAGGGCGAGAAGAATTTGCTCGAGGTAGGGCTGGGGCAAACCGGTTCGGTCGGCGATGTCGCGAACCGTTGTTGGTCGTCCCTCTTCGGCGTGGAGCGCCAACGACAGCAGGGCCCTACTTGCATAGTCTCCGCGCGTCGACACTTTCACCGAATCCACCCTAGTTCGTGGGACGGGCGACGAGGTTGACCGGCGTCGAGGTGGCGAGATCGGCTGGGACGCTGCGAGTCTGTCTATCCTGAAGCGCGGACACTCAGCCAGAAAGCAGACACGTGTACGAACTCGTTCTCCCGGCGTACGGGAAAGGTTGCCTCACCGGGCTGATGCCATACCTCGTCGGTGTCGGGAATCGCCCAGCAACGCTGCCAGCAGATGGGGGTACGGCGAAGCAGCGGGTGCTCCTCGTGCTCGACGGACTCGGCTGGGATCAACTCGTCGAGCGGGCCGCAATCACCCCGACCTTGCAGGCATGTGACGGCGGTCCGATCACCACGGTCGCACCATCGACAACGGCAACCGCGCTGACCTCGTTGACGACGGGCCTCGAGCCTGGAGAACACGGGGTCGTTGGCTACCGGATGGTGGTCGAGGGCGAAGTGATGAACACCCTCCGGTGGGGGAGCGCAGCGTGGCCCGATGCCCGCAAGATTGCCCCTCCCGATCACGTGCAGCCCTTCGAGCCATTCCTCGGCCACGATGTAGCCATGGTCAACAAGGCTGAGTTCCGGACCTCGGGCTTCTCGGGTGCCCATTTGCGTGGAGCGACGCTGACTGGTTACCGGACGGTGGCGACCATGGTGCACGAGGTCGCTCGCCTCGTCCGCGAAGGCGCCAGTTTCGTCTACTCCTACTACGACGGGGTCGACAAGGTCTCGCACGAGTACGGATTCGGCTCGGTCTTCGACGCCGAGGTCAGGTTTGCCGATCGCCTGGTCGCAGCGTTGCTCGAAGCACTCCCCACCGGGGTCGAGCTGATCATCACGGCCGATCACGGACAAGTCGATTGTCGTGACGGCACCGTGCATCTTCACGACAGTGTGCTTGCTGCGTCGTCCCTCAGCAGCGGTGAGGGACGATTCCGTTGGCTGCACGCGCAACCGGGTGCGGCGGCAGATCTGCTCGCCGCGGCTAACGAGCACCATTCGCATCACGCCTGGGTGCGCTCGATCGAGCAGATCGAAGACGAACACTGGTTCGGCCGATCGTTGAGCCGAGCCGCACGATCTCGACTCGGTGATGTGGCGTTGTGTCCCTTCGAGCCGATTGCGTTCTACGATCCCGACGACTCGGGTCCGTTCGAGTTGGTCGGTCGGCATGGGTCACTGACCTCTGCCGAGATGTATGTGCCGCTGTTGTCGGCAATCGCCTGATCAGAATCAAGCAGATCCACGAGCACGAACGAGCACCTGAGCCCGATCAGGTGGAGCGAGGAGACAGCAGATGCCTGACGAGACACCACACGAGATTCCAGAGGTGGTTGACGACGCAGTTCCCGAGGAAGTCTCGACCATTGCCGAACCGGCGAAGGTCATGCGAATCGGATCGATGATCAAACAATTACTCGAAGAGGTGCGGACCACCGACCTCGACGAGGCAGGCAGGCATCGACTTCGCGAAATCTATGAGACCTCGGTGTCACAACTCTCCGAAGCACTCTCGCCCGACCTGAGCGAAGAGCTGAACTCCCTGGCCACGCCGTTTTCCGACGACATCGTCCCATCCGAAGGTGAGCTTCGCATCGTCCAAGCCCAACTCGTTGGTTGGCTCGAGGGGTTGTTCCACGGCATCCAGGCCACCTTGTTCGCCCAGCAGATGGCGGCGCGTCAGCAGCTCGAACAGATGCATCAGACCCAGGCGCTGCCTCCCTCTACCGGCAGTGGCACAGCGTCTGGCGTCTATCTGTAACGCACGCCCGCCGACCCAACCCCGAAAGCTCGAATCGTTACTCGGGGCGATCTCATGGCACCTCAGTTTGACGCTTCGGTACAAGCGTTGGGACACTAGCAGTCTGCGCTTGGTGAACCAGGGGACCGCCGCAAGGCGAACGACGTTCACCAACGCCGCATCGGATGACCGATGTGATCAGATTCGAAGGGGGCTCGTGGCGGTCTGCTGCGGCATTCTTCGGTGAGCCGTTGAACGAAGGGGACATGGCCATGGCCATCGAGATCACGACAAAGGATTGCTCGGCACTCACCGACGCCGAGATGGGGGACATGGCTGATCTGAGTGCTGCCAGCCTCGGTTGGCAGGCTGGCTTGCTGTCGAAGCAGGCCGAGGAGTGGGTGCTCGTCAGTCAAGCATTCGACAAGGGCAAGCTTCGGGGCTTCGTCTTTTCGACGCTCGAGCGGATCGGGGGCACGCCCGCTCTGGTCATCGGCATTGGCTGTGTCGGCCGAGTGCGTAATCGCTCCGCGGTACTGAAAGCGCTGATGGCCGAGCAGCTTCACAAGACGCTGATGGCGTTTCCCGATGAAGATGTCGTGGTTTCGGTCAGGCTGATCGATCCCGGTGCCGCTGAGGCGCTGGCGGGTCTGACCGATATCCGTCCATGGCCCGATACTCGCCCAAATGGCGAAGAACGGGCATGGGGCCGCCGCTTGGCCAAGCGATATCAGACGCTCGACTTCAGCGACCGAACCATGCTCGGAGCGAGCGAGGACACGCTCCTGGTGCTCGATCACGAAGCGCTGAAGCC
>JBBQUN010000005.1:0-45288 GCA_038212405.1 Acidimicrobiales bacterium
TAGCTGGTCGGCAGCTCCGCAAGGCGGTAGATCTCTGACGCCCCGGCGTATCCGAGAATGCCAGGATCGCCGAGGCAGAGCCAGGAAACCTGCACCACGACCGGTAGAGGTGAGTCGAGCACTGCGCCCCACGCTCCAACGACTTGCTCGACCGAGACCCGAACGTCGGAAGGTACGTTGGCGTCGAAGGAAGCGAAGAACCCAGCGCCCTGTGCGGCGTTGCCCGGATCGAGTTGGAGGCTCGGGCCGGCAAGGTCTCGTCGGTCGAGCCGAGCGTCGATGGCTTCCATGCGCTCGACGAGGGCGGGGTCGTCGGCATCGACGCCGCTGATCGTTTCGATGACGATTGGCGCCTCAGTGACGGAATCGAGATCCGCCTCGTGTGCCAACGAGTCGCTCGACTCGATCGGTGCCTCGGCTGACGCGGGGACACTCGCAACGAGCATTGCCACCGTTGCCAATGCGAATCGAAGACGCCGTGGGCACATCAGTTGCCCTCCTGCCAGCCATGGAGTGGCGTTCATCCGAATGATGAACAACGAGCCTCAACAACTACCAGCAGTTCAGGTCAATGTGTGCGCGGCTCACCGAGGTCGAAGACAAATTCTCATCAATCGCCAGCTCCCAAGCCTGTTGTTCTGGGCGCTGGAGAACGACGAAGGGGCACCGGCCAGGCCAGTGCCCCTTCACATCGTTGGTATCGAAGCTGACGAAACGAGCGGTCAGCCGCCCATTGCTGCCTCTTCGCCCTCTGCTGCCTTCGGACCCGGGCATTCCTTGGGGTCTTCGGGCGTGCCGGTTGCGCCAGGGGTGTACTCGGGGTTGGCACAGGAAAGGAGGAGTTCGAGTACTGCGTCATCGATCGGGCGCGATTCGCCCGACTCGATCTTTTCGCGCAACTCTTCTTCCCAAGCGATGTAGGCCTCGGTGGTGAGTTCCTCGCCGCCGAGAATGTGACGCTCGTGGTAGACCACGAGCTCGAGGTGCTCGAGCGACAGCCCGTTCGCCCCGGCGAACGCCGGCATCACGCCCCGCTGGCCAGAGATGTGAGCGCCACCCTCGCGGTTTGGGTCACCGTACTGCTCGCCGTCGATGGCTCCCGAGCCTCGGGCAATGTGCACCATTTGGTCGATGGGCTCGGGGAAGGTCTTCATGATTTCGCCGTCGCTGAACTGATAGCCAGTTCCACCGCCGCCGCCGGCGCCATGGCAACCAGCGCAGCCCCCTTCGACGTTGTAGACCTCGGCCGCATCGATGAAGAAGGTGTCTTCGGACGGCTGTTCCTGCATGGTGCCGGCGTAGATCCACGCCCAGATGGGAAGAGCGAACACGAGTCCCATCGCCCAGATAGGCATCTTCTTCCTGGCATGCGCGGCCGCGATGTATGCCGGGACCGGTTTGGCCGGCGCTGCTGGCTTGTCGGGGCTCATCGATGCCGCCGCTTTGGCCAACGCCGGCGGAACACCTGACGGTGCGGCGGCCGCTGCGGGCGTCACAGCGGCGGAGGAGGAGGGGGAAGCGTCGGCATCAGCGGAAGAACCGCCCTTGGCCTTCTTGCTTCGTTTGAGGAGGTGTTCTGGGATCTCGGTCACGATACGTCCGGGGTTTCCAGGGGTTGGGGCGCGTGTCCGTCAGGACGGAACAGACGACAATGCTAGGACCGATCGGCCGCAGCTGCCCATTCTTGATCAAGCATTTCTTTCGCTCAGTTTTCTGTCCCTCACTGACAATAAATGTTCCAGTCGAAAAGGTCGCTTGTCCGCTCCGCCGTGATACACCGACGGTGCTCGTTTCCGGTCCCCGGTTTGCCGGTGACCCACTTTCCCACTGTAGATTGTGCAGAGCTTCACAAAGTCATGCCGGTGGTCCGCGTGTCGGACTCAGCTTCGGCCACCGTGAACAGCCCTTTTTCGTCCACTCAGGAGTTTCGCCGTGGTTGCCCTCGTGGTTTCGACACTGATCGCAATCGTCTTGAGCGTCGCCATCCTGTGGTATGCAAAACGTCGTCCGCAGGGAACTCGCACCACCTGGGGTGAGGCGATGTTCGGCAGCATCTATGTCTTTCTCATCCTCTATCTCGTCTTCGGAGTGATCCCGCACCAGTGGCTCACGCTTGCCGAGAACGAGTGGAGCTGGCGGGCCGACCGCATCTGGGACGGGTGGGGTCTCATCACCGCCCAGAGCCGCGGTGGCTGGTTCCCGTTCGAGATCACCTACCGAGTGCTCTCGGACTCGATCGCCGCACTGATCTACATCGTGTTCCTCGGTGGCATGACCAAGATGTGGGTCGACTGGCAGGTGCGTGGTGACGGCACCGCCGTCTCCAAAGAGATCGAGACCAGCACGTACGGCCGTCCTCTGGTGAAGCGGAGCTGATCGCCGATGGTCACCACTGACGCCAATCCGCCGCTGCCAGAATTCCGCGATGACTACGTCTTGGTCGAAGTCGACGCCGACTATCTGGGCAAGGCAGTCAAGCCAAAGCAGTTCATCCACATCGATCAGTCCGAGTGCATTGCCTGCGAGGGTTGTGTCGATATCTGTCCGTGGAAGTGCATCCACATGCAGCCCACCGACGTCATCAGCGAGAGCTACGGGATCGCCCGGCCCGGTGATGACCCCAACGACGCTTTCATCTTCACGATCGACGATGACGTGTGCACCCGTTGCGCGCTGTGCGTCGATCGGTGCCCCACTGGTGTGATCATTCTCGGCAAGATCGTCGACCCGAACGCAGCTGGTGACTTCCACCAGCGAATGACTTCCTATGGCTATGGCTATGGCATGCGCCTCGCCTGAGTCGAACGTACGAACCCTTTCAACGAACTAGCAGGAAACCACATGGCAAAGTCGATCCAAGACAAGCCCACTCTCGGCGAGCGGGTACAGACACAGCTCTCTGGACTGGGTGACTCGGTGCAAGGCTCCCAGACCTGGAACTCCATCTTTCGACCCGGGTCGGTGTTTCGCAAGGGCTACACCGATAGTCCCCGGAACCGCTCGTACGTGATCATGAACAGCGTGCTCTACCACCTGCACCCGGTGAAGGTGAAGCGGCACGCGGTGAAGGTGTCCTACACCCTGTGTCTTGGTGGCCTGAGCTTCTTCTTGTTCATCGTGCTCACCGTCACCGGCATCTTCTTGATGTTCTTCTATCGACCGACGGCTGCGGCCGCCTGGACCGATATCCAAACGCTGCAGACCTCGGTCACCTTTGGTCTGCTCGTACGAAACATGCATCGATGGGGCGCTCACCTCATGGTGTTGTCGGTCTTCTTGCACATGGCTCGAGTCTTCTACCACGGCGCCTACAAGGCGCCACGAGAGTTCAACTGGGTGATCGGTACGATCCTGCTCCAGATGACCCTGTTACTCTCCTTCACCGGCTACCTCCTTCCTTGGGATCAGCTGGCGCTTTGGGCCGTCACCGTCGGCACGAACATGATGGGCTATACACCGGTCTTCGGTGACCAGGTCCGGTTCGTGCTCCTTGGCGGCAAGGTCATTGGTACCGACACGCTGTTGCGTTGGTATGTGTTGCATGTGCTCATGCTCCCGTTCGTCACGGTCATCTTCATGGCCATCCACTTCTGGCGGGTCCGTAAGGACGGTGGGATCAGCGGTCCTCTCTAGGCCTGCCGTTACCCACTACCTGTGTTCCACCGTTCGAGACCAAAGAGACTGCATCAATGACTGAGATCCCAGAACATCTCCGCAAGCGTGCCGAAGAGGCACGAAAGAAGGCCGAGAGCGCATCCGTTCCCGAGCCGGCGGCGGCGGCCAGCGATGCCCCGACCGACCCAGCGGCGTCCAAGATCCCTGCGCACCTACTGCAGCGTTCACAATCGGCGAAGTCGAAGGGCGCAGAGACCGCGGTTGCTCCCGTCGGCGCTGGCGCCGCTGTTGCCGCGGCAACTGCCGTTGCTGATGCCCCAGTGATGAGTGGACCCGGTGGGCACACGCAGCGCTTGCTGACGGTGGTCAAGTCCGGCTCGATCCAAGACATCAAGATGACCCCGCACGACAAGGTGCACACGTGGCCCCACCTGATCGTGGTCGAGTTCGGTGCTGCGCTCTTCTGCCTCGGCTTCTTGACCTTCTTCTCGATCTGGTCGAACGCGCCATTGCTCGAACTGGCCAACGTCAACCAGACACCCAACCCATCGAAGGCCCCGTGGTACTTCCTGGGTCTTCAGGAACTCCTCACCCTCTTCCACCCCATGGTGGCCGGCGTGACCATTCCCGGCATCGGCCTGATCATTCTCACGATGGTCCCCTATATCGACAAGAATCCGTCCAACAAGCCAGAAGATCGTAAGTTCGCCGTGTCCATGTTCACGGTGTTCATGATGTTCTGGGCCGTGCTCGTGATCATCGGGTCGTTCTTCCGTGGTCCTGGCTTCAACTTCGTCTTCCCTTGGAATGACGGATTGTTCTTCGAGCTCTGAGAGAAAGAGGAATCGCACGTGATTGGCTTCATCATCGCCGCCGTCGTCGTCCTGGCGCTGCTCGCCCTTGTAGGGGTCGCAACGTCACTTCGTCGCAAAGACACCAACACCGCGCTCGGCCAGCTCTCGGGTGAGACGGTCAAGCGCGACCGCCCCGTCTCCGTCGGCGCCGAAGCATCTGCGCCTGCGGTCACTGGACGAGCCCTCGAGGCCGTCACCCGCAAGGAGCAGTCGGGTGCGCTCGTCGCCGCCGGCTCCTCCGCCCCGGTCGCCTACGTCCCGCCCGACCCTGAGACGCTTGGTGTTGCCCGTCGCCAGTTCCTCAATCGGAGCATCGTTGCGATGTTCGGTCTCGGACTCTCCGGCTTTGGTGCTGCATGTATCGGGTTCCTCTGGCCGCAGGGTGCGAGCGGTTTCGGCGCCAAGATCAACGTCGGCCGTATCCCCGACATCGAGGCAGCCATCGTCGCCGGTGGCGGGTTCTTCTACGTGCCCGAGGGCCGTATGTGGATCACTGAGTACCCCCGCACCGCCCTCGAGAAGTCGGCGTCGCAGTACTCGTTCTACCCGCTGGTCGAACAGGGCTTGAATGCCGGTGTCACCGCGCTCTACCAGACCTGTCCCCACCTGGGCTGCCGAGTTCCCGAATGTGGAACGTCGCAGTGGTTCGAGTGCCCCTGTCATGGATCGCAGTACAACCGGGTCGGCGAGAAGAAGGGCGGCCCAGCACCTCGTGGTATGGACCGCTTCCCGATGGAAGTCAATGCGTCGAATGAACTCGTCGTCGATACCGGAGCGGTCATCCAGGGCCCGCCGATCGGCACGAACACCACCGGTCAAGAGGCCGAGGGTCCCAACTGCATCGGGGCCTCGGAGGGACACTGATGAATTCACCCATGCTGCTTGCGGCAGATTTCCGCGCCATTGGCCTCACCGTTGCGGTCTTGGTCTTCATCGTCTACATCGCCATGATCGCCAGGAACATGTTCCAGGCCAAGCCCGAGCTCGGTTCCGAAATGGAGCTTGCGGCCAATCGTCGCGAGTACCTTTCCGATGAGGAACTGGAAGGGCCGAAGCTCGACCGTTCGTTGAGCTTCGCATTGGTCTGCTTGGGCCTCATTGCGATGGCGCTGCCCTTCTATTGGCTGGCTGAGCCCGGTCGGCAAGAGGGTGCCATTGACGCCTTCGACTTCCGTTTCGAAGTCTTCGGCTCCCGTCTCTACCTGAACGGTGCCCAGTGTGTGAACTGTCACGCAGCCGGCGGCGTCGGTGGAGGCGCGGCATACGTGCTCCAAGATGCCGACGGTCAATTCATCGGCAACGCGGTATGGGCGGCTCCGGCCCTGAACAACGTCCTGCACCGCTACAACGAGGAAGAAGTCACCTACATCCTCAACTACGGACGCCCCGGTTCGCCAATGGCTGCCTGGGGTACGCCGGGTGGTGGACCGCTCACCACGCAGCAGGTCGAGGAGATCATCGCCTATCTCGACACTCTTCAGGTGCCGACCCTCGATCCCAATCAGATCAACGAAGCAGCCGATCCCGAAGCAGCGCAAATCGCAGCAATCGATCTCAGCAACGACATCTTTGCCGAGGTGCAGCGGTCGCTCGATGATGGCGAATTCGACACGATCGGCGAGGCCGTCTTCAATCTGGGCTTGTTCTCGGGCTATCAGGCGGGCGCTCTCAGTTGTGGACGATGCCACACCGCTGGTTGGTCACTGGGACCAGCCGTCGTTCCCGACGTGCTCGATGAGGGCGTTGCCGGCTGTGGCGGCGGCGACCCATCCGGTATCGGCTTCAACCTCTGCGGAGGTTCGGTGCTCGAGCGCTTCCCCGATGACACATGGAAGCTTCCCGACACCGGCGAAACCCATGTCATCGAGAGCAGCGGCGTCGAGCTCGTGCTCGACGGCGGCTGGCTTCCTTCGGGCGGCCTGACCGGTGAAGACGGTTTGAACTACCTGCTTGGGGCTGATGGGGAAACCCGCGTGCAGCTCGACGAGAAGGGCGTTCCGATCTCGACCTTGATCGATGCCGCTGGCGACATCGTTCCCTACATCATTCTCGAGGAGGGCGAAGAGGCCGGTGACGTTGCGGCCTGTGCGTTCGTCTCCAACCTCTGGGAACCCGACGGTGTTCCGGCGAATGCCTACCCGTACGATCCAACGATCCCGCTGGTCCTTGCCGAAGATGCGCCCGAGGGAGCGCAGTCGACGAATGGCTTTGCCAACCCGCCGGTTCTCGAAGCGTCGGACTTGTCCGGTGAGGTCATCGAGTTCCCGGATCGGCGCCTTGGTGGGGACTGCACAGTGGTCGACATGCCTGAGCGCACGAGTCAGTCTCACTATGACTTCGTCTACTCCGGAGCCAATGCGGGCGCCGGCTACGGACGCGGTGGCCAGAGCCACCGCGGCATGATGCCTGGCTTCGGGTCGTCATTGCCGGCTTCTTTGATCCAAGCGGTCATCGATTACGAGCGAGGTCTCTAGATGATTCACATGCTGTCGTTCATCGACGGGCTCGGTTTCGACCCGTTCATCCGTGGTCTGTTGTCGGTTATGGTCGGCGTGGTCGTGCTCATCGGCGGCACCTACCTGTTGGTTGCCACGAACTCGGGTTCGCGCACTGGCGGACTCATCTCGGGAGCCGCATTGTTCGGTTGGATGATGCTCATGGGCCTCTTCTGGACCGTGTACGGCATTGGCTGGCGCGGTCAGCCGCCAACGTGGGAACTCGTCGAAATCGTTCCTGAGAACCTTGATCTCGCCGAGAGTGCTCGGGCGCAGGATCTGGGATTCATCCTCGATGAAGTGACACCGGCAGACGGTGTCGACTCCGACGATCCTGATATCGCTCAAGCGCAGGCCGTCGCCTTCGTTCTCGACAATCAGGACGAGTTCGACGGTTGGCGCTACCTCTCGACCTCGAACCCCTCGCGTGGCGAGGCCACATCGCTGGCTGGGGAGTACCTGGCCGAGTTCGAGATCTACGAAGGAGCGGGCGACTACCTGCCCTTGCAGTTCGGGGCATACAACACTGGCGGAAAGCCGCCGCTCGATCCTGCGATCGACGCCAACGACCCCGACAAGAACCAGTGGGTCGAGACGTTCACTGATGCACCAGCAAGGGTGCTCCACAAGCTTGACACCGTGACCTTGAATGCCATCCACAGCCAAGAATTGATGGTCATTCAGGTGCAGGGGATCGTTGAGCAGCCGACGCTGCCCGGTCAGGCGCCTCCGGTCGCTCGTGTCGACCCGGAAAAGCCCATCTACAACGTCGTGATGGAACGAGATCGCGGCGGACCGCTGCCGTGGTTGTTTGGCGGGCTACGCTTCACCCCCGCCATGTTCACGATCTTCAACGGCTTGCTCTTCGCTGTGTTCTGCTACGCACTCCATGTGCGTGACAAGCACGAGGCAGAAATTCTCGCCAACGCCTGATCGTGACCGTCGTCGGTCCGAACCTCTTCGGGTTTGCGACCTTTGGCCTCTGTGGGCCATGGCCCTCTCGCTCTAGCATCACCTTCACCTCTGAGAACGAAAGGACACCCATGGCCCAGTATCTGCCGATCCTGGCGTTGACGGTCTTGGCGGTGCTCTTTGCCGCCGGGAGCTTCGTTGCGTCGAAGCTTCTTGCGCCTCGCCGTCCAACGGTCGAGAAGTACGCCCCCTACGAGTGCGGTATCGTGCCCGGTCGTGAGCCTCCGCAGCGGTTCCCGGTGCGCTTCTATCTGGTGGCGATGTTGTTCATCGTCTTCGACATCGAGATCATCTTCCTGTATCCGTGGGCGATGGTGCATCGCGAACTCGCGCTGCCGGGTTTGATCGCCATGATCGTGTTCTCGCTGTTGGTCTTTGAGTCGTTCCTCTACCTGATTTCCAAGGGTGCGCTCGACTGGGGCCCGCTGCAGGTGAACACTCGCCAGCACGAAATGCGCTCGAGCAAGCGGACGACCGCCACCACGATCCGACGGGTTGGGCTCGAGGGTCGATTCGACGAAGTACGCGTTGCCGAGCGCCGAACAGCGGTTGCCACGGTGGGCAGAGAGACGGTGGGCAGCGAGACGGTGGGCAGCGATACCGCGATCAGAGAGGGCGTCGCCTGATGGGCTTCTCCGATATCCAGGCCCATGGCCTCGAGGGCATGGAGCACAACGTGCTGACCGGCCAACTCGAATCATTCGTGAAGTGGACTCGGGCTCGTTCCTCTTGGCCCGCCACCTTCGGCCTTGCCTGTTGCGCCATCGAGATGATGGCCGCCGGCGGGTCGCACTACGACATGGCTCGTCTCGGCATGGAAGTCTTTCGAGCTTCGCCCCGCCAGGCCGACATCATGATCGTGGCCGGTCGGGTCTCGCAGAAGATGGCACCGGTACTTCGCCAGGTCTATGACCAGATGATGGAACCGAAGTGGGTCATCTCGATGGGCGTGTGCGCCTCGTCGGGCGGAATGTTCAACAACTATGCCATCGTCCAGGGCGTCGACCAGATCGTTCCTGTCGACGTCTATGCGCCCGGTTGCCCTCCGGGTCCCGAAACCTTGATCCACGCCATCAACACCTTGCACAACAAGATCGAGACCGGTGAGATCATGCGTCGTCGTGAAGCGACGGGTGCTGGCGCCGGCATCGTGCTCGAAGAGCGCTCTGCTGCTGGTGAGTCCAGTCTCATCACCCTTGGGCGGCGCTGATGGCTGAGACCACTGCCGCCGAAGCAGACGACGAAACGACGTCGCCGCCAGCGCCACCTCAGCGCTACGGCGTGCTCGCCGACGAATCGGGAGAGCGACTCGTTCTGCACCCGACAGCCGAGCAATGGCTCGACCTGGCTCGTGTGCTGCTCGCCGATGGGTACACCCTGGGCCTCGACCTCACCGCAGTCGACTACCTCACCTACAAGGGTCGCCGACCGTTGCCCGAGGGCGTCGTCGGCGAACGTTTCGAGGTCGTCGCGGCCTTTGCCGATATCGAGGGCAACCGACGTCTATGGGCGAAGGTGCAGCTTCACGCTGACGGACCAGCGATCGCATCTCTGACCACGTTTTACCCGGGCTTCGATTTCCTCGAGCGCGAGGTGTACGACCTGTTTGGCATCGAATTCATCGGCCACCCCGATCTCTCGCGCATTCTGATGCCGGAGTCGTGGCAAGGTCACCCGTTGCGCAAGGACTACGCCATTGGCGCGATCCCCGTGCAGTTCAAGGGCGCGCCCGGCGCGCGCTAGGAGCACCAATGACGGTCACCGAACGTTCCACTGAAGCGGCGTCGCCCGACGCTCCCGAAGGGCAACTGCACCTCCTTCCTCGCCGGCATGCGGTGTTGCGAATGTCCGAGGTGCAGATGGCCGAACAGGCCGACGCCCCTCTCGACGACGAGAACGACCAGACCATGTTGATCAACATGGGCCCGTCGCACCCGTCGACGCACGGTGTGCTTCGACTCATGCTCGAGATGGACGGCGAGACCGTTCGTCGTTCGAAGCCTGTTGTTGGTTACCTCCACACCGGCATGGAAAAGCAGGCCGAGAACCTGACCTACCTCCAAGGTTGCACCAACGTCACGCGTATGGACTACGCATCGCCGCTGTTCACCGAACTCGCCTTTTCCCTCGCAACCGAGAAGTTGCTCGGAGTCGAGATCCCGGAACGAGCAACGTGGATCCGGATGCTCATGACCGAGATGAACCGCATCTCGTCCCACCTGTTGTTCATGGCCACCAACGGCATGGACCTCGGTGCGGTGTCCATGATGATCTACGGCTGGCGCGAACGCGAGCAGGTGCTTCGCTTCTTCGAATCCGTCACCGGGTTGCGGATGAATCACAACTACATCCGCCCGGGTGGTGTGGCTGCTGACCTACCCGACGGATGGCGGACCGAAGTCCTCCAGTTGCTCGAGATGCTGCCGCACCGTCTCGATGAGTACGACATCCTCATGACCGGACAGCCCATCTGGCGTGATCGGCTCCAGGGTGTTGGTGTGCTGGGTCCCGAAGAAGCGATGGCGCTCTCGGCTACCGGCCCGCTGCTCCGAGCCACCGGTATCGCTGCCGACTTGCGGCGCGATCAGCCGTACCTCGCCTATGACCAGGTCGAGTTCGATGTCGTCGTCGGCACCTACGGCGACGCCTTCGACCGTTTCGCCATCCGGCTCAATGAGATCCGCGAATCGATGCGAATCCTGCATCAGATTCTCGACCAAATGCCCAAAGGCGACTACCGGGTGCAAGACACCAAAGTGACCCCTCCGCCGCGAGCGCGCATCGACGAGTCGATGGAAGCCCTCATCCATCATTTCAAGATCTTCACCGAAGGATTCAAAGTTCCCGAGGGCGAGGCGTATGCGTCGGTCGAGTCGCCCCGAGGCGAACTCGGTTGCTACATCGTCAGCGACGGCACCGCCAAGCCCTACCGCATGTCAATTCGCCCGCCGAGTTTCATCAACCTCCAGACGCTCCCGCACATGATGGCCGACGGCCTCCTGGCCGACGCGGTGGCGATCATTTCGTCGGCTGACCCGATCCTGGGAGAGGTGGACCGCTAAGTGAGTCGCTTGAACGCTGCCAACGAGACGTTGGCCAGAGAAATCATTGCACGTTACCCACGTCCAAAGTCAGCGCTGATTCCGCTGTTGCATCTGGCGCAGGAACAAGAAGGGTTCGTCGCTGATGACGCGATGGAGCACTTGGCCGAACTGGTCGGTGTCACTCCTGCCGAGGTGCTCGGGACCTGCTCGTTCTACGAGATGTTCGTGCGGCACCCGGTAGGCAAGTACAAGATCAACATCTGCACCAATTTGAGTTGCCAGCTCTTGGGTGGAGAAGAACTCCTCCATCACGCCGAGACGAGCCTTGGTATCCGGGCGGGTGGCACCACCGACGACGGTCTGTTCACGATCGAAGACGTCGAGTGCATTGCCGCCTGTACCGAAGCCCCGTGCCTCAGCGTCAACTACCGCTACGAGAATCGTGTCACGCTGGAACACTTCGACACCCTCGTCGACGACCTGCGCAGCGGCAAGCGATCCGATATTCCCGACCACGGCACGCTGGGGTTGGTTCGTCAGCGAATTCCTGCTGATCGTCTTGGCGGCATCGCCCCTCCAGAACAGACGACCAAGCCAGACTGGTTTGCCAGCCGAGAGGCCGATGCGGCCCCGGAAAGAGCGTAAATGGCCACGAACGCCTACATCCCCCATGCCGCGGGTTACGTCGACAACGAAGGCCCGAAGGTCGTCAGCAGTCGCTTCCCGTACGAAGATTCTTTCACGCTCGAGCGCTACCTCGCGACTGATGGTTACGGTGCGCTGAAAAAGGCGCTCGCCATGACGCCGGCCGAGGTGGCCGGCGAGGTCAAGGACGCGGTGCTCCTTGGCCGCGGCGGTGCTGGGTTCCCGGCCGGGGTCAAGTGGGGGTTCATGCCGCCGATATGGCCCCGCTACTTGGTGGTCAACGGCGATGAGTCCGAACCGGGCACCTACAAAGACCGACTTCTCATGGAGCGCGATCCGCACCAACTGATCGAGGGTTGCCTCATCACGTGCTACGCCCTTGGGCTCAACCAGTGCTTCTTGTACGTCCGAGGCGAAATGGCGTTGGCGCAGGAGCGAATCGCTCGAGCGCTCAACGATGCCTACGCCGCCGGCTACGTCGGCAAGAACATCATGGGCTCCGACGTCTCGGTCGATGTGGTACTCCACTGGGGTGCCGGTGCTTACATCGTCGGCGAGGAGACGGCACTGATCGAGTCGCTCGAGGGCAACCGCGGGATGCCGCGACTGAAGCCTCCGTTCTTCCCCGCAGCCAAGGGTCTCTACCTCAAACCAACGATCGTGAACAACGTCGAGACGCTGGCCAACGTCCCGTGGATCATCAACAACGGGCCGATCGAATACAAGAAGATGGGTTCCGAAGCGTCGCCTGGTACTCGCATGGTTGCGGTCAGCGGGCACGTCAATCGACCCGGTGTCTACGAAGTGGAACAGGGCGTGACCACGTTCCGCGACCTCTTCTATGGCGAGAACTTCGGCCAGGGCATCAAAGACGGCAACGAACTGAAGGCATTCGTACCCGGCGGCGGGTCTGCTCCTTGGTTCTTCCCGGAACAGCTCGACGTCCCACTCGAGGCGCGTGTCGCCGGCGCCGAGGGATCGATGCTGGGATCAGGAGCCATCATCGTGATGGACCACACCTCGTGTGCGGTGAAGTCGTCGCTTCGCCTCGTGCGGTTCTATGCCCGAGAGTCATGCGGCAAGTGCACACCGTGTCGTGAAGGCACGAATTGGGAAGAGAAGGTGCTGCAGCGCATTTTCGATGGCCATGGTCGCCCCGACGATCTCGAACTGTTGCTGTCGATTGGTGAGAACATCAGTCCGGGGCCATACCCCGTCGCTGCCCACCCTGAAGCTGGTTTGACCGCCGTCCCCTTCCCGCCGAAGCAAACCACGATCTGCCCGCTGGGTCCGTCCTCTGTTGCTCCGATCACCTCCGCCATTCGCCGTTTCCGCGACGAGTTCGAAGCGAAGATCGCCGCCAATCCAGCCAATGCTGCCGTCAGCGCTGAGCCAGTTCACACCGAATCAGTCGACACCGAGCCAGTTCACGCCGAATCGGGAGCGCACTGATGACCGCCACTGATCCGACGCCCGCCGTCACGGGCGTTCCGTTCGTCCTCAACGGGACCCCTTGCCAAGCCAACGAGGGTGAACTGCTGGTCGACGCTGCTGAACGCAACGGCGTCCACATCCCTATCTTCTGCTACCACCCTCGGATGACGCCGGTGGGCATGTGCCGGATGTGTCTCGTCGAGGTCGACACCGGTCGCGGACCCAGTCTGCAGCCGAGCTGCATGTTGCCAGTCACGCCCGACATGAAGGTGAACACCGACGCCGAGTCGGCCAAGGCGGCCCAAGACGGTGTGCTCGAGCTACTGCTCATCAATCATCCGCTGGATTGTCCGGTGTGCGACAAGGGCGGCGAGTGTCCGCTCCAAGACAACGCCTATGCGTATGGCCCTGGCGAGAGCCGTTTCGTCGAAGAGAAGCGTCACTACGAAAAGCCCATCCCGATCAGCGACCTCGTGTTCCTCGATCGCGAGCGATGCATCCTCTGCGATCGCTGTACCCGGTTCTCCAAAGAGGTGGCAGGCGATCCTCTCATCCATTTCATCGGACGCGGCGCCGACACGCAGGTCAACACTTTTCCCGATCACCCATTCTCGTCGTACTTCAGCGGCAACACGGTGCAGATCTGCCCGGTTGGCGCGTTGACGGCCGAGCCCTACCGATTCAAGGCCCGTCCCTGGGACCTCGCCGAGAACGAATCGACGTCGACGGTCGACGCCACGGGCGCTCGGGTCGTGTTGCAGTCATCGCGGGACCACCTACTCAGAGTCCTTGGCGTCGACTCCGACGCGGTCAACTGGTCATGGTTGTCCGACAAGGAGCGATTCGCCTACGAAGCCACCAATTCCGAAGCACGGCTTGGGGTCCCCCTCATGCGTGCCGGCGCCGACGCCGATCTTGCGCCAGTTCGCTGGGCTGAGGCTGCTCGCAAGGTGGCAGCCGCCATCGAGGCCGATCCCGGCCGGGTCGGGGTGCTCGGCGGCGCTCGCTTGCCGGTCGAAGGCCAATATGCCTGGTCGAAACTGCTTCGGTCGGTCGCCGGCGTCACCAATATCGACGCGCAGCTCTCCGATGGTCTCCCCGACCAGGCCATCCTCGCCTTGCCACGGGCCACGATCGCCGAAACCGTCGTCCCTGGCGGCGTCATCGTGTTACTCGGCGCCGATCCCAAAGAGGAACTCCCGACGCTCTTCCTCCGTCTGCGCCATGCTGCGGAGTTCGATGGAGCGTCGATCATCGAGATCACCCCAACGGCGACCTCGCTGCTTCCGCACGCTGCCGCCTCGCTGCGGCCGCTTCCCGGCAACGCCGGGGTGGTTGCCGATGCCATTGCTGTCGGCGACGTGAACCGTTCGATCCCCGGCGTCAATACTGCAGCGCTGGCCAAGGCTGCTGAGCTCATTGGCTCGGGCCGGCCGGTCACAGTCGTCCTCGGTCGAGCCAACCTTGCCGAAGACCCCTCGTTTGCGTTGGCTGCAGTGGAACACCTACGCAAAGCGGCTCCTCACCTGAAGGTGCTGCCTGCCCTGCGACGCGGAAACGTCATGGGCGCAATCGAGTTGGGCCTGACGCCCGGAATCGATACCCGAGGCGATGCGCTGGTCGAACCTGGCCTCGATGCCGATGGCATTCTGGCTGCCGCGGCCAGGGGTTCGATCACGACCCTCGTCCTGCTCGGTGCCGACCCGCTCGTCGACCACCCGAACCGGGCGCTCGTCGAAGCGGCATTCGACAAGGTCGACACGATCATTGCCGTCGATCTCTTCCTCACCGATTCGTCGAGTCGCGCCTCCATCGTCTTACCGGCCGCAGGCTTTGGCGAAGTCGATGGCAGCTTCGTGAACATCGAAGGTCGTCTCAGCCCGCTTCAGGCCAAGGTCACCCCGCCCGGGCAGGCCCGAGCCGATTGGATGATCGCCACCGAGGTGGCATCGGCCATGGGCGCCGACCTCGGCTTCGACACGTTGGGGGACCTGCGGACCGATCTGTCTGCCAGCGTTCGCTCCTTCGCCAAGGTCGAATGGGAGGATCTCGTCGCCGCCAATGACGGTCCGCTGCTCGACATCGCGCGAGATTGGACGGTGCCATCTTCGGCAACAGTCGTCGCTCCCGCCGCGGACGGCTACGGTCTTCGACTGGTGATTGATCGAAAGCTCTGGGATCTCGGAACAACCGTCCAACAGTCGGCATCGCTTGCGCATCTGCCGAGTGCTGCTCGACTCGAACTCTCTCCATCTGATTTCGATGCGCTCGGCGTGGCCGCCGGGAGCGATGTCACCATCGAGTTCGCTGGAGGAAAGGTGGTCGCACCCGTTGGGGTCTCGGCCGCTGTTCCAAAGGGAACGGCGCGGGTGCCGTTCCGATTGCCCGGGTTCGACCCCGGGATGCTCACGTCAACTGACCGTTTGGTCACCGATCTGCGAGTGACGAAAAGCTGATGGGCCATCCATTTCTTCGAGACGGCGTTGACTTTTGGGACTTCGTGATCGTGATGGTCATGGTGGTTTCAGCCTTCGCCATTTGTCTCGTCGCCACCATGTTCATGGTCTGGTACGAACGCAAGGTCGTTGGCCGGCTGCAGAACCGCCTCGGCCCCAACGTGGCCGGTCCCTTCGGCCTCTTCCAGACCCTGGCCGATGGAACCAAGCTCTTCATGAAAGAAGACATCATCCCCACCAAGGCGGATCGCTTCGTCTTCCAGTTGGCTCCGTATCTGTCGTTGGTGCCGGCATTCTTGACCTTCACCCTCATCCCGCTCGCCGGCAACTTCGGCGAAGGCGGCACCGGTTCGAGCACCATTGGCGGTCGAGAGTTCTACTGGCAGGTCGCCGATGTCCCCGTTGGCATCTTGTTTTTCCTTGCCATGAGTTCGATCGGCATCTATGGCGTCATGCTGGCAGGTTGGTCATCGGGTTCGAAATACCCGCTCCTTGGTTCGATCCGGGCAACGGCGCAGGCCATCTCCTACGAAGCTGCCCTCGGGCTCTCGCTCGCTGCGGTCATCATGGTCGCAGGCTCGCTGAGCACCCACCAGATCGTGGCCAATCAGGTCGGCGGACTCCAGAACTGGCACCTCGTGGCGACTGGGGTGATCCCGTTCGTGGTCTTCCTCATTGCCGGCACGGCCGAACTCAACCGCCCACCTTTCGATCTCGTCGAAGCTGAACAGGAACTCGTTGGTGGTTTCCACACCGAGTATTCCTCGATCCGCTTTGCGCTCTTCTTCTTGGCCGAGTTCATGAACACGGTCACCATGTCAGCCATCATCGTGACGCTGTTCTTCGGCGGCCCTTCGCCGCTGTTCGACATTCCGTTCACCGATGTTTCGCTCGGAGCGTTCGGCGGGCTGTTGTGGTTCCTCTTCAAACTGAACTTCTTCCTGTTCACGTTCGTGTGGTTTCGAGCGACGCTGCCTCGCCTGCGCTACGACCAACTGATGGACCTCGGCTGGAAGTTGCTGATCCCGCTCTCGCTGGGGTGGCTGCTCGTGCTGGGCGCCATCCGTATCGCGCGAGACGGCAATCTCGGTATCACTGACGACCCCATCGCCGACACGCTGATCGCCATCATCATTGCCATCGTCGGGCTCGGCATTGGCGCCTCGCTGGTGCTCAAGGCGTCAAAGAACGCTCGCCAAGACCGGCTTGCCAAGGCTGGCCTCAGCGTCGTTCCCATTCGCACAGGAGCCACGAACCCTCGGGCCTCAGCGCCCGCTACCGGAGCTGATCACTGATGGGCTACCTCGAAGGATTTGCCGTCACATTCAGGAAGTGGGGCGAAGGAGTCACCACTCGTGAGTACCGGGGCGGTCGCCCGGGAGAAAAAGACGACACCAAGGCACCGAAGCCGCCGCGGCTCCACGGCCGCCACGTTCTGAATCGCTATGAAGACGGCATGGAGAAGTGCATCGGCTGTGAGCTGTGCGCTGGCGTGTGCCCGGCCAAGTGCATCTATGTACGCGGCGCCGACAATCCGGTCGATGATCCCAAGGCTCCCGGTGAGCGGTTCGGGTTCATCTACGAGATCAACTACCTGCGTTGTATCCACTGCGATTTGTGCGTCGAGGCCTGTCCAACACAGGCCATCACCGAGACCAAGTTGTTCGAGTTCTCCTTCACCAATCGCGCTGACGCGATCTACACCAAAGACGAGCTCCTCGTCGGCGACGACGGCAAGCCCCAGTTCCTCCCGTGGGAAGACTGGCGCCCAGGCGACGACGAGCACACCTCGGGATGGATGCGAGCCACCTCCTCCGGAGGAAAGGCGTCGTATGAGGGAACCGTCGGCTGGGCTGGCGAACTCGGCTACGGTGTTCGCCCGCCCGAGCAGGGCCAGAGCGCAGAAGATCCGACGCCACCGGTCCTTGCCGTCGATGACCACGACCACGACCACGGAGGTCATCACTGATGGACGTAGCAGTCTTCATCGTCTCGGCGATCATCGTGATCGGCGGCGCCATCGGCGTGGTGGTGAATCCCAACCCGGTGCGTGCTGCGCTTTCGCTCGTCGCCAGTTTCTTCGGCGTTGCGGTGCTCTTCGTGCTGCAGGAAGCCCACTTCCTCGCACTCGTCCAAGTGGTCGTCTATGCCGGCGCCATCGTGGTGCTCTTCCTCTTCGTCATCATGCTGCTCGGGGTCGACAAGGTCGAGGACATCCAGACCGAGCCGCTTGTCAACCAACGACCCGCGGCGTTCGTCGGCGGAGCCTTCATGCTCCTGCTGATTCTCGGTGGGCTCTTTCTTTCAGGCTCCGATGACGGTCAGGGCGCGGTCGCCATCACTGGTCAGCCGGAGATGACGCAAGCACTCGATGCTCCCGGTATCAAAGTGGGCAGCGCGACCTCGACTGACCCAAGCAACTTCCAAGAGCCCGATTCCAACATCGTGTCGCTGGCTCGAGACCTCTTCACCCGAAACCTCTTCGCCTTCGAGATCACGGCGTTGCTGCTCACGATCGCAACGGTCGGAGCCGTGGTTCTTGTACGCAACGACGGCGCAGAAGACCTCGTTGTCGACGAACCCGGCACCGCGAACCGATGACACCAGAGGCCAACGTGCAGACAAACAAGAGAAGTGAGGTGGCCTCATGGAGGTGACCCAAACCTGGTACCTGGTACTGAGCGCGGTTCTTTTCACGATCGGCACGATCGGGCTACTGACCCGCCGCAATCCGCTCGTCATGTTCATGTGCATCGAGCTCATGCTCAACGCCGTCAACATCTCGTTCGTGTCGTTCTCCAAGGCGCTCAATGACATTGCCGGACAGACGGCCGTCTTCTTCGTCTTGGTCGTGGCGGCCGCCGAGGTCGTTGTTGGTTTGTCGATCGTCGTGGCCTTGCTGCGGCGCCGGCCGACCGCAACCGCCGATGATCTCGTGCAGCTGAAGGGATAGCGACCATGGTCGAAGCAGCATGGCTCATTCCCGCATTCCCACTGGCCGGTTTCCTGTTCCTGATGGCGTTCGGTCGCCGCCTTGGCGAGCCGGTGGCTGGATGGGTGGCAACGGCGGCCGTTGGCGGCAGTTTCTTGTCGACCGTCACGGTCTTCCTCGGCTTGTTGGCTGAGGAGCCCGACGACCGGTTCTTCATCCAGACGATCTTCACCTGGGTTCCGTCGGGCTCGTTCCGCGTCGACCTGGGCTTCCTGGTCGACCCACTCTCGATCACGATGTGCTTGTTCATCACTGGCGTCGGAACGCTCATTCACCTGTATTCGGTCGGATACATGCATGGAGATGCGAACTTCTCGAAGTTCTTCATCTACCTCAATCTCTTTGCGTTCTCCATGCTCATGTTGGTGCTTGGCGACAACTTGCTCATCACCTTCCTGGGCTGGGAGGGTGTTGGTGCCTGCTCCTACCTGCTCATCTCGTTCTGGTTCACCAGCAAGGAGAACGCATCGGCGGGGAAGAAGGCGTTCGTCACCAACAGAGTCGGCGACTTCGGGTTCATGCTCGGCACCTTCGTCGTGTTTGGCGCGATCGGCTCGATCCGTTACGCCGACATCCTCACCAGTGAATTCTCTTCCGGGATTGCCACCGCTGCGGTGCTGTTGTTCCTGGTTGCCGCCACTGGCAAGTCGGCCCAGATTCCACTCTTCGTCTGGCTGCCCGATGCAATGGCCGGCCCAACGCCAGTCTCTGCACTGATCCACGCCGCCACCATGGTCACCTCCGGTGTGTACCTTCTCGTGCGCCTGAACCCGATCCTGGCGCAGGCCGATCCCTGGTCGACAGCGGCGATCGCCTGGGTCGGCGCCCTCACGGCGCTGGTCGCTGCCCTTGCAGCGGTGGTGCAGACCGACATCAAGAAGGTGCTGGCCTACTCGACCGTCAGTCAGCTTGGCTATCTCTTTCTGGCCATCGGCGTCGGTGGCTACGTACCCGCCATCTTCCACATGGTCACTCACGCCTTCTTCAAGGCGCTCCTCTTTCTCGGATCGGGCTCGGTCATCCACGGTCTCCACGATGAACAAGACATGCGTCGAATGGGTGGTCTCACCAAGTTCATGCCAATCACGGCCGGTACCTTCATCGTTGGTTGGCTTGCCATCGCCGGTGTTCCACCGTTCGCCGGTTTCTGGTCCAAAGACGAGATCCTTCTCTATGCCTGGAACGAGAGCCCTGTTCTGTGGGCAATCGGGTTGGTCACAGCGATCCTCACCGCCTTTTACATGACCCGGCAGGTGGTGCTCACGTTCTTCGGCCGCACTCGATTCTTCGATCCGCATCAGGAAGAGATCGACGCCGCCTTCAGCCAGGCAATCGTTGGAGCCGAGGCCGGTGTCGCCGAGGCTCAAGAAGCACTCGCCAAAGCTGAGCAAGACATGGCGAAAGCAGACGATGACGTTGCCAAAAAGCAGCTGGCACTGGCTTCTGCCACTGAAAGCCTGACCGAAGCCAAAGCCAACGTTGCTGCCTCATCGCCCGATGCTGACGGTCACGCCAAGCTCGTCAAGGCACTCGACAAGGCCGACAAGGCACTGCCAAAAGCCGTCTCGGCGCTCGAGAAGTCCCAGGCCAAATTGGCTGAGGCCACCCAGGCACACGCCGAGGCGATCGAGAGCATCGATCTCGCAAGGGACGACGTTCGAACTGCCGCTGCCTCAGTGGCGTCAGCGCCGAGAGCGCCGCAGCACGTCACGGCGCTCACGCCCGCTGTCGATGTCTCCGACTTTGCCGATCAACTACCCGATTCCTATGCCCATCGCCAGGAATACCACCCGCACGAGTCGCCCTGGACCATGACCGCCCCACTCGTTGCGCTGGCGGGGCTCGCGGCAGCCGGGGGCTTGCTCAACTTGCCGTTCACCAAGGATCTGCATTTCTTGGCGAATTGGCTCGAACCAACACTGTTCGGAAACGAGGTGCACGTCACCGCCGGCGCCAGCACCAAGATCGTGCTCGCGCTCATCGCAACCGCGTGTGCCATCGGTGCGATCGCGGTGAGTCTGGGCGTCTACCTCAAGGGCAAGGCCGATCCAGCGGCAATCGAGCGCCCAGAATTGGCTCTCGCTGTTGACTACGACCGCGCACTTGCAGCCGTGATGGGCGGTCCCGGCAACGAGACGTTCGAACGAGCGAGCTGGTTCGATCGCACCTACGTCGACGGCGCGGTGAACGGTGTTGCCTTGGTCACCAGCCGGCTCGGCCGCTACTCCCAATCGTTCCAAACCGGTTTCGTTCGCAGCTATGCCTTTGGCATCGTCGCCGGTAGCGCCGCTGTGGTGCTCTGGTTCCTCTCGAGGCTCGTCCTATCATGATCTCCGCAGTCGTTCCCGCCATCACCCCGCTCTTCGGGGCCGAAGCCAGCGAAGTCACCGAAGCGTTCGGTGACTTCCCGATCCTCCTTGCCCTGATCTTGGTGCCGTTGTTCACCGCCGTCGTGCTGATGCTCATCCCGGCGCATCGTGTTGCCGAACTTCGCCAGACGGCCCTCGTTGGTTCAACGATCGCCGGTGCCATGTCGGTGTACCTGATGATCAAGTTCGACGGCGCCGACGGCCACTTCCAAGCCGTCAGCCGCTATACGTGGGTCGCAGACCTCGGGCTCGAATGGCACCTCGGCGTCGACGGCATCTCGCTGTTCCTCCTCGTGCTGGGCGGGCTGCTCTTCCCGGTCGCGATCCTGGCCTGTGATCCTCACCACGACCACAAGCCCTACTACATCTGGCTGATGATCCTGATGGCCGGCTCGACGGGAGCCTTCGTCGCCCTCGACCTATTGCTGTTCTTCCTCTTCTTCGAGGTCGTGCTCGTCCCGATGTACTTCCTCATCAGTGGGTGGGGGCACGGCAATCGGATCTATGCCGCAACCAAGTTCTTCCTCTACACGATGTTCGGCGGCGCACTCATGCTGGTGGGGATCGCCTCGCTTGCTGTGCTCACCGCTCGTTCTACTGGTGAACCGATCACGTTCGATGTCGAGGTCCTTGCCGGCGCCGAAGGTCTCAGCACGACGGCCCAGCGCCTGATCTTCTTGGCCTTTGCCGGCGCCTTCGCCGTGAAGGTGCCGTTGTTCCCACTGCATACCTGGCTCCCTGATGCTCATACCGAGGCGCCGACCGCTGGTTCGGTGATCCTGGCCGGCGTGATGCTGAAGCTCGGCACCTACGGGTTCATTCGATTCGGGATCTACCTCTTCCCGCAGGCGGCCAGCGACTTCGCTCCGCTGTTCATCACGCTTGGCGTGATTGGGATCGTCTACGGCGCGGTTGTTGCCACGATGCAGAAGGACCTCAAGCGCCTCGTTGCCTACTCATCGATCGCACACCTCGGATTCATCATCCTCGGTATCTTCTCCTTGAACTCTCAGGGACTTCAGGGTGGTGTCCTCCAAATGGTCAACCACGGCATCTCGACCGGTGCGTTGTTCATCCTGGTGGGGTGGATCTACGAGCGTCGTCATACCCGTGAGATCGCCGCTCTTTCGGGCTTGCAGAAGCCAGCGCCGATCATGGCTGCCTTCTTCACTCTTGTCATGCTTTCGAGTGTCGGGCTTCCCGGCCTGAACGGGTTCGTCGGCGAATACTTGATTCTGCTCGGCGGCTACAAGGCAGCGCAGTGGTGGACCGTGGTCGCGGTCACCGGTGTGATCTTGGCTGCGCTCTATCTGCTGTGGGCGTACCAGCGGGTCTTCCACGGCGAGGCCGAGGGTGACAACGCCACCATGCCCGACCTCAAGGTCTCCGAGATGCTGGCAATCGCGCCACTGATGGTGCTCATCGTCTTCATGGGCGTCTACCCCAAGCCAGTGCTCGAACGCATCGAGCCATCAGTGGACGTGTTGATCGAACACGTCGCTCTCCACGTCGACGGCTTCGTCGAGCCTGAGCCCGATGCACCGGCGGAACCGGCGGGCGCTGAGCAGCTCAAGGCTGCGGCCGCCCTTGCGGCCGAGGAGGCGGAGCACGGTGGCGAGGACGATCACTCTGATGAGGGCGACGACTCCGAACCGACCAACAACGAAACCGGGGAGGAGGGCTGATGTTGCACGTCTTGGCTCAAACCGGACAGCTGCCGATGCCTGACGTCGAGTGGTCCTTGATCTGGCCTCTCACGATTCTTGCCGTTGGATCGGTCCTACTCATCACGATCACCGCACTTGTTCCTGCGCTACGGACCAACGGGTTTCCTGCGCTTTTCTCGATCACCTCTGCGGTGGGCGCTGCCGCTCTGTTGCCCTTTACCGCGCAGCAGATCAGTGATGCTCCTGGTCCACTCCGAGTCATTGGTGGCGCCATGGTCGTGGATCACTTCACGGTGTTCGTCACCGGGGTGATCTGTCTATCGGTGCTCCTGGTTTCGCTGATTCTCGACGACTACCTGCGACGCGAGGGGTTCGACGGCCCCGAGTGGTACGTCCTCATGTTGCTGTCCGCATCGGGCGGCGTCATTCTTGCCTCTGCCAACGAGTTGATCGTTGCCTTCCTCGGCCTCGAGATCCTCTCGATAGCGGTCTATGTGCTTGCCGCATTGCAGCTTCGTCGAACCGACTCGCAAGAGGCCGGATTCAAGTACTTCGTACTTGGAGCGCTCTCGTCAGCGATCTTCCTCTACGGCATCGCCATGGTCTACGGCGCAATTGGTTCCACCAACTACGACGCCATCGCCAACGCGCTCGGCAGCTACTTCGGTACGCCGAACGCTGCGGGCCTCAACCCGGTCACCGACTCGTCGTTGCTCCTGGTCGGCATGGCCATGATCCTGATCGGGTTCGCCTTCAAGGTATCGGCCGTGCCGTTCCATTTCTGGACGCCCGACGTTTACCAAGGCGCGCCGACGCCGGTGGTCGCATTCATGGCCTCTGCGGTCAAGGTCGCCGGTTTCGCTGCGCTCCTGCGGGTCTTCGTGGTGGCGTTCAACGACCGAGGCGGCGACTGGCGCCCGTTGATCGGCGCATTGGCGATCTTCTCGATTCTGTTGGGGTCGGTCCTGGCGGTGGTGCAGACCGACGTGAAGCGCATGTTGGCGTACTCATCGATCGCTCATGCCGGTTTCATGCTCATCGGCGTGCATGCTGCGGGAAGCGCCTCGACCGAGGTCGCCGAATCCGGTGGTCGTTCGGTGCTGTTCTACATGTTGTCCTACACCGCTGTCGTTGCCGGCAGCTTCGCCGTGGTCACCGCGGTCAGTGGCTTTGGCGATGCCAGCACGAGCCTCGCCGATTTCCAGGGCTTGTCGCGTCGGCAGCCATTGTTGGCGTCGATGCTGGTCGTTCTGCTGTTCTCCCAGGCCGGAATCCCGTTCACTTCGGGCTTCTTTGCCAAGTTCAGCGTCATCATCGCAGCCGCAGACGGTGGCGCGTACGTGATGGCGGGCATCGCGATGCTCGGCTCGGTGATCGGTGCGTACTTGTACCTACGGATCGTGATCGCCATGTTCACCACCGATCTCAACCACGACGAACCTCCAGTTGAAGCCGGCGTCGAGGCAGATTCTGCGGTCGAGGCGGGTTCAGTGGCGGTCGCTGGTGCCGGCTCGCTGCCGGTGCCAACCACCATTCTGTTGGCGGTTGGGATCGCAACGTTCGCAACGTTGCTGCTCGGCATCTGGCCGGCAGTCATCGACACGCCGCTCAACGACGGCGTGCGTTCGCTCTTGGGTCTCGCTGGCTGATCGGCCTCCAGCGGGTACAACGGGTGGGCTCCGATGAGTCCTCGTCGTGACTTTCTGCTCAAGCCGTCTCGAGGAGCGGTCGATGCTGGAGCATGGAATCCGCAGCCGCTACTTCTGCCATGCACACGGTTGTGCTCGGCGTTGCCGATCCGATGGCCGCAGCGCACCTTCGTCGCCAGCTCATGGACCACCCTCGATTCGAACTCGTTGCGACGGCACACAACGCGGTGCAGACGCTGTATGCCGTCGAGGAAACACGGGCGAGCGTCGTTTTGATGGCCGATGATTCGCCCGGGCTGAGAGGTCGCGAGGTGCTGGCCGACATCGCTGCTGCGTCGCCGAACAGTTACGTGATCATCACGACGCCGGGCGACCCCAAGGCATTGGCCGATGAACCTGCTGTCGCTTCGGCGGTGTACGACAACGACATGTACGGGATCTACGCCGCCCTCGACCAGTTGGCGGCCTTCCTCGACCTGCCAAAGACCGAGGCACCCAATCGGAGGACGAGCAACGATCGCCGGTTGCTCCAGGACTGGAGGAAGGTGTTTGCAGAGCGGCGAGCGAGCCCTCGGCGTACCGACGCGATGGTGGGCAGTTGATCAGGAATTCCTGATCACGCGACGCCAACGTTGGCGCGCCGCACGAAGGACCTCGACGGCTGCGGTTGGTACCGAGGCCCAGATGCTTTCGAACGGTCGTCGTGCTGTGCTGATGAAGATCCTCTTGGCATCGTTGGGATGTTGTTCGATCCAGTAGTCGCGCGCTCGCGCGGCATGGAGCGGGTCAGACGCAACGATCACCCGATCGAACGCCCTCACCAGCGGAGCGCTGTAGGCGACGTTTTGCCAGGTGCTGGTGGCCGCCGGTTCGACCATGATGGCACTGGCCGGCACGCCAGCGGCCCTCGCGAGCGCGGCCATGGTCTCGGCCTCGACGAACGTATTCGCGGTGGCCCCGCCAGTGAAGAGGATATGGCTCGCCGAGGTAGCCCTCATGGTGCGAATGCCGAGACGGACTCGCCAGCTCTGGAGAGGGTGTGGGCGACCGTTTGCGTGTGTTGGATAGCCGAGAACAACGACCACTGCTGATCCACCGCTGCGAGGGATGGCCGAGCGGGCAGCTCGTTGGTGGAGTGCCTCGGCGGCAGCAATGATCACGGTGACCAGCAACGCAAGTGAGCGGAGGACTCGCATCGGTGTCAGCGGTTTCATGCAGGTGGCCGCCCGGCTCATGAAGGTGTGTCAACCGCCCGACGCAGCGGAGTCGCCTTCAGCGTCGGCGGCAGCATCGTCATAGGGGTCTTCGAGCCAGCGATAGGGGAGCGCAACGGTCTGGGGTCCCCGAGTGTGACCACGGGCCACTCGACGGTTCTCGTCGGGAAGCGGGACATCGGGAAGGGTGCCGAGAAGGTCATCGAGCTGGGCCAAGGTCTCGAAACGTCCGAGTCGCCCCCGGATCTCGCCACCGGTCGGATAGCCCTTGAGATACCAAGCGGTGTGCTTGCGGAACTCGCGTACGCCTTTGTGGTCGCCAAACCATTCGACGAGCAGTCGGGCATGGCGAGCCATGATGGGCGTGACGTCGCCCAGAGTTGGTGGCTCGGGCACCGGTTCGCCGGCGAGAGCAGCTTCGAGTTGGGCGAACAACCAGGGCCGGCCCAAGCAGCCACGTCCGATCACGACGCCGTCGCAACCGGTTTGTTCGATCATGGCCAGCGCATCTGCGGCTTCCCAGATGTCGCCGTTGCCCAAGACAGGGATCTCCGGTACTGCTTCCTTGAGCTGACCGATGGTCGACCAGTCGGCGGTGCCGGAATACAGCTGGGCCACCGTTCGTCCATGCAGCGCCAGCGCAGCAACACCGAGGTCGGCGGCGATTCGGCCGGCCTCGAGGTAGGTGAGGTGGTCGTCGTCGATGCCGACTCGGAATTTGACGGTGACCGGTACGGTGCCGGCATTGTCGACCGCAGCCTTGACGACCGAGGCGAACAGCTTGCGTTTGTAGGGAAGCGCGCCGCCGCCGCCGTGGCGAGTGACCTTGCGGACCGGACAACCGAAGTTCATGTCGAGGTGGTCGATGCGGTCCTCGTCGACCAGTAGCTTGACCGCTTCGCCGACGTAGTGCGGGTCGACACCGGCGATCTGCAGGCTTCGCGGTGATTCGTCGGCGTCGAAGCTGGCGAGCTTGTCGGTCTTTTCGTTGCGTTCACATAGCGCTCGAGCCGAAATCATCTCGCTGACATAGAGTCCACCGCCGAACTCACGGCAGAGACGACGGAAGGGCGCATTGGTCACGCCGGCCATGGGGGCGAGGACCACTGGCGTTGGGACATCGAGGGGACCGAACTTCACAGGCCCAGGATGCCGGTTCGCCGTTCCTTGCCCAACCCCGAAGTCTCGGCTGGCTCGACAGCCGACCGCGTCGATTTTGTCACGTGTTCGGTGCAACACGGCCGCCGACTTCGTAGCAACCCTGGTCCTGCTCACTGGCCGAACGGTTGCTTGGCGAGGCGGGATTCGCTTGACACGCCTAGTCTGCGATGTATGACTGAGGAATCTCACGAGACCGTAGCTGTTGTCACTGGTGCGAACTCCGGTATCGGGCGCTCTGCGGCGATCGATCTGGCCGCCAAGGGCTGGCGAGTATTCGCCACCATGCGCAGCCTCGACAAAGGTGCCAAGTTGGCCGACATGGCCGAAGCCGCTGGGGTTGTTGTCACGCCGGTGGTGTGTGATGTCACCAACGATGAGCAGGTGGCATCGGCGTTTGCCTCGATCATCGAGCAGGCCGGCCGAATCGACGTGTTGGTCAACAACGCAGGCGTCGGTGGCAACGGTGTCCTGGAAGAGACCCCAATCGATCACTATCGCGAGGTGATGGACGTCAACCTCTACGGCATTGTTCGCTGCTGCCAAGCGGCGTTGCCGCAGATGCGTGCCCAGGGAAGCGGCACCATCGTCAACATCTCCTCGGTCGCCGGTGTCATTGCTGCGCTCGCGCAGTCGCCCTATGTGGCCTCCAAGTGGGCCGTCGAAGGCCTGTCGGAAGGCTTGGCCCAAGAGGTCGCTCCGTTCGGGATCCGCGTGGCGATCGTCGAACCGGGGGTCGTGCGCACCGCAATCATGGCCAAGAACATCGAGAGCCCGAATGTGACCGGGGCCTACGAGGTTCACAATCGCCGTCTCTTCGGTTTCTACGCCGCTGGGCTGACGAATCCGGGACTTCCCTCGGAGGTCGCCGACGTCATCTACGAGGCCGTGACCACTGACAAGCCGCAGCTTCGGTGGACCTGTGGGTGGGGTGGACCCGAACTCACTGGCAACCGAGCGAAGGTGTCGGATGCCGATTGGGTCGACTTGGGTCTGATCGAAGATGACGAGGCGTACGCCGCCCGCTTCGAGGAATTGTTCGGGCTGGATATCAGAGCGTGAGCGGCGGTGAGCGGGGTGGCAGCGTGAGCGGCGGTGAGCGGGGTGGCAGCGTGAGCGGCGGTGAGCGGGGTGGCAGCGTGAGCGAGTTGATTCCTGAGGGTGATCGTTGGTTGCTGAATTCGGGGAATCACCATCGTCTGTTCGACGTCTTGGGCGCGCAACCGCTGACATCGTGGAGCGAGCCGGGTCGTCGTTTCGGGGTGTGGGCACCGAGCGCTCGGAACGTATGGGTCGTTGGCGATTTCAACGGCTGGACGAGCGATGCCAACGCCCTGCTCGTCCCACAAGGTTCGAGTGGTGTTTGGGCCGGCGCGGTGCTCGATGCGAAGATCGGAGACCGATACAAGTTCCGCCTCGAAACCGAAGACGGCAGCGTCGTCGATCGTGCGGATCCGCTCGCCTTTGCCAGCGAGCTTCCGCCAGCGACGGGGTCAGTCGTCACCGACTTGACCTATGACTGGTCCGATCGCGAGTGGGTCGAGCAGCGTTCCAGTGTGCAGAACGCCGATGCGGCCATCTCGATCTACGAGATGCACGTGGGCTCTTGGCGTCACGCGGAGGCCCATCGGAGTCTCACCTGGCTCGAGCTGATCGAGCCCTTGGCCGAGCACTTGCATACCTGCGGCTTCACCCATGTCGAGTTGCTCCCGGTCATGGAGTACCCGTTCTATGGCTCATGGGGCTATCAAACCACGGGCTTCTTTGCGCCAACCGCTCGCTTTGGCCTGCCAACCGAGTTCATGGCTTTCGTCGATGGCATGCATCAGCGGGGCCTTGGTGTCATTCTCGACTGGGTTCCTTCCCACTTTCCGTCTGATGAGTTTGCGCTCGCCAACTTCGACGGCACCCACCTGTATGAACATGCCGACCCGAAGGAGGGCTGGCACCCCGACTGGAAGAGCTACATCTTCAACTACGGACGGCATGAGGTCCGCTCGTTTCTCGTTTCGAGTGCCATGTCGTGGATCGATCGGTATCACGTTGATGGGATCCGAGTCGATGCCGTTGCGTCGATGCTGTACCGCGACTACTCGCGCAACGACGGCGAATGGGTGCCGAACATCTACGGCGGTCGCGAGAACCTCGAAGCGATCGAGTTCCTCCGACAGTTGAACTCAGCGATCGGCGCTGACTACCCCGAGGTGATCACGATCGCCGAGGAGTCGACCGCTTTTCCCGGGGTGACCCGTTCGGTCGCCGACGGTGGCCTCGGTTTTCACTACAAATGGGACATGGGTTGGATGCACGACACGCTCCAATTCATGGAACGCGACCCCATCCATCGCATGCACCATCACGACGAGATCACCTTCCGGGCGCTGTATGCGTTCTCCGAGCACTACGTGATGCCGCTCTCGCACGACGAGGTCACACACGGCAAGGGCTCGATCTTGGCCAAGATGCCAGGCGACACCTGGCAGCAGTTCGCCAATCTCCGGGTGCTGTATGCAAACCAGTGGCTCAACCCCGGGAAGAAGTTGCTCTTCATGGGCCAGGAGTTCGGGCAGGGCCCCGAGTGGAATCATGACAAGGCCCTGTCGTGGGACGAGGCGGAGCTCGAGGTGCACGCTGGTATCAGTCGCTGGGTGCAGCAACTGAACGCTCTCTATCGCAGCGAACCGGCGCTGCATCACAATGAGCAACAACCATCGAGCTTCGAATGGGTCGTGCGTGACGACCGAGTCAACAGCGTTCTGGCGTGGCTGCGCCACGGACGAAAGGGCGACCGGCCAATTCTGGTCGTGACGAATCTCACGCCGGTGCCCCGCCTCGGGTACGAGTTGGGTGTGCCTCTCGCCGGTCAATGGGAGCTGATTGCGAACAGCGATGCCATTGACTTCGGAGGTAGCGGAGCGCCAATCCAGACCTCGGCGAACACCGCTGCTGTGTCCTCGCACGGTCATGCGCAACAACTCGAGATAGCGATCCCACCCCTGGCCACGGTGGTGTTCGCTCCAACGACAACGATCTGACGCGTCAAGTTTCCGTTGTTGACGTGCTAGAGAGCTTGGGGTCGGGTGCAGTTCAGAGGTAGCATCGCCCCTCGTGTCGGACTTTCTCCGTGACTACCTCATTGTCGGCCTCTTCGGCGTGACCGCTTTTGCGGTTGTCGGCGCGTTCATCGGGCTGTCCAGCCTGTTGCGACCAGACCGACCAACGGCGCAGAAACTCGAGAACTACGAATCGGGTGTCGACCCGGTCGGCAGCGGCTGGTCGCAAAGCCAGATTCGCTACTACATCTTCGCCTTGCTATTCGTGATGTTCGACGTCGAAGCCGTCTTCATCTTCCCCTGGGCAACCCGCCTCGAGGCTTACGGATACTTCGGCCTCGTCGAAATGGTCATTTTCATCTTCATTCTTGCGTTGGGGCTCGGTTACGCCTGGCGCAAGGGTGTCCTGCGCTGGGTCTGATCCCACCACTCACTCGCGAAAGAAGGCACGAAGCGCGTATGGGCCTCGTCGAATCAGGGAAGCTGCCAAAGCCGCTGACCACTCTCCTCAACACCAGCCGAAAATATTCCCTCTGGGTGTACCAGTGGGGTCTTGCATGCTGCGCCATCGAGATGGGCGCCGCCTTCGGCTCGCCACGCTATGACGTCATGCGCCTCGGGGTGATTCCGCTGCCGGCGAGTCCCCGCCAGGCTGACCTCGTCGTTATTTCGGGAACCGTCACCGACAAGATGGCGCCGGCTATTCGCCGCCTCTATGAGCAGATGCCCGAGCCGAAGTACGTCATCTCGATGGGGTCATGCGCCAACTGCGGCGGTCCCTATTGGGACAGCTACTCAGTCACCAAAGGCGTCGACCAGATCATCCCCGTTGATGTCTACGTGCCAGGCTGCCCGCCCCGGCCCGAAGCGTTGCTCGAGGGAATCGTGCTTCTCCAGGAGCAAATCCAGAACGAGGACATGGCCGCAAAGTGGAAGGGTGATCCCCTTGCCGTCTGAGACCACAGAAGACACCATCGACGCCCAGACCGATGAGGCGCGCTCAGCGCTACTCGACGCCATGGTCGCCGATCTCGGTGATGCGGTTGTCGGTCACCATCTGATGCCTGGTACCGACCTCTGGGTGCGTGTTTGCACCGAAGCCTGGGGCGATCTTGCGGCCTATCTTCGAGAGCGTCAGCGCTTCCGTTTCTTTGGCTGGCTCTCAGCGATCGACTGGATGCCGTCGCCTTACGGGCGGAGCCTCGATTCCAACGTCGACAACATCCTCGAGCCACCAGATGCTTCCAAGGTGGCCGAAACCGTCACTGGCTTCGCGGGTGGTGACACCCGGTTCCAGGTGATGGCGCGGGTGCACAATCTGTCGACCAACCTCGGTCTCACGGTGAAGGCCGACGTCGCCGACGATGCGCTCACCGTTGGCACATGGACCAACACCTTCCCCGGGGCCGAGTGGCACGAGCGCGAGGCATGGGAAATGTTCGGACTCAACTTCGCCGGCCACCCCGGCCTGCGTCATCTGTACCTGCCTGGCGAGTTCGAGGGATACCCGATGCGTAAGGACTATCCGCTCCTTGCTCGTCTGATCAAGCCGTGGCCTGGCATCGTCGACGTCGAGCCGATGCCCGGCTCCGATGAGCCGAGCACCGAAAACCCGGAGGGTTCAAATTGACAGCTATCTCCGATCGCCGTCAGCTCGCCTATATCGCAGCCCAAGCTGCCGACGCCCGAGTGAACGTCGAAATCGAAGCCGAGGGGATGACCCTCAACATCGGTCCGCAGCACCCGGCAACGCATGGCACGCTTCGTATCGTGGCCCGTCTCGACGGTGAACTCGTCACCGATGCCGAGCCGATGATGGGCTACATGCATCGGGGCTACGAAAAGCTCACCGAGGTTCGCACCTACCCACAGGTCACCACGCTGATCAACCGCATCGACTGGTTGGGAAGCTTTGCCAACGAGGTGCCGTTCATCCTGGCTGCCGAACAGCTGATGGAGATCGAAGCTCCGGCTCGGGCGCAACACATCCGTACCATCTTGTTCGAGATGGCCCGAATCGCCAACGTCACCCTCTTTCTCGGCGATATGGGGGTGCAGCTCGGTGCCGTCACGCCGATCTTCTATGCGTTCCGCGATCGCGAGCACATTCTCAACCAGATCGAATCGGCGACGGGCGGACGTTTCCACCCGAACTTCGATCGTATCGGCGGGGTGAAGGACGACCTGCCCGCCGGTTGGATCGCCGAGACCAAGACTTCTCTCGGAAAGATCCGTTCGTTCTGTGACGAGATGGAAGACCTCCTCGTCGGCAATGCCATCTTCGAGGCCCGTACTCGCGGCATCGGCGTCATCCCTGCCGACATCGCCCTGTCGTACGGCCTGACCGGCGCCAACGTCCGGGCCTCAGGCGTCGATTGGGATCTGCGTCGCGACAACCCGTGCGGGCTGTCCTATGACAAGGTCGATTGGAAGGTCTGGACCCACCCCGATGGGGACTCATTCGCCCGCTATTGGGTCCGTCTGCAAGAAGTCCGAGAGTCGTGCAGCATCGTTGAGCAACTGCTCGACACGCTGCCCTCAGGACCGATCATGGCGAAGGTCCCTCGCATCATCAAGGTTCCCGAGGGCGAGGCCTACGCCGAGACCGAAAACCCTCTTGGCGTGATGGGCTACTACGTGGTGTCCAAAGGTGGGCTCGAGCCGTTCCGTGTCAAGATTCGTTCCGCCAGCTTCTCGAACATGTCGATCACGCCGTGGCTCCTCAAAGGCAGCTACGTGCCTGACGTGATCACGATTCTCGCCTCGCTCTACTTCATCCTCGGAGACATCGATCGATGACCCTCTTCGGCCTCGACCTCGTCATTCCGCTGAAGTTGCTCATCGGCATCGCCGTTGTGCTCCTGCCTGCCGGAACGACGGTCTACCTCTATCTGTTCAAAGCGGTCTCGTTCATGCAGAGCCGCCTCGGCCCAATGGAGGCCGGACCCTACGGTTCGATGCAGCTTCTCGCCGAGGTCGGCAAGTCGCTGCAGAAGGAAGACATCTTCCCTGCAAAGGCGGATCGCACGGTGTTTGCGATGGCGCCCTATGTCGTGCTGATGTCGACGTTCTTGCTTGCAGCCCTGGTGCCCTTCGGGCCGGACGCCTACTTCGTCGATCTCGACACTGGCATCTTCTTTGCGCTCGCGGTGAGTTCGGTTTCGGTGGTCGGCATCTTGATGGCTGGCTGGTCATCGGCCTCGAAGTACTCGCTTCTCGGCGGTCTTCGAGCGGCTGGTCAGCTGGTGGCTTACGAACTCCCGCTCGTCTTGGCCGTCGTCGGTGTCGTCATCCAGGCAGGAACGCTCAACCTCCAGGGCATCATCGCCGCCCAGACCGGGGGCGAGATCTTCGGGTGGGGTGCAATCGGCAATCCCTTCATCCTCACGCAGTTCGTTGGCTTCCTCATCTTCATGATCGCTGTGCAGGCCGAGCTCACCCAGGTGCCGTTCGACATGCCGATCGCCGAATCCGAGCTCGTGTCTGGCTACATGACCGAGTACTCGGGCATGCGCTTCCTGATGTTCTTCATCGGTGAGTTTGCAACGGCGGCGATCTTTGGCTTCCTTGGCTCGGTGCTCTTCCTCGGTGGTTGGCAAATCCCACCGTTCGTCACCGACCTGCTTGGGATCGAGGCCGACTCGAACTGGTTCAATGTCATCGGACCGCTGGTCATGGTCGTCAAGATGCTGGTGTTGACGTTCGTCATCTACTGGGTGCGTTTCACCTACCCTCGCTTCCGTGAGGATCAGTTGCAGACCTTCGCCTGGAAATTCTTGATCCCGCTGTCGCTGGTGAACATCGCCTTCACCGGTTTGCTCAAGGTGGTGTTCTAGATGGGTGTGAAGTCTCTCGCTACGAGCCAGACTGTTCCGCCGGTCGTTCCCAAAGACGTTGGAGGTGAGTGCTGATGGCGTTGGTACCCAAAGGATTGATCAAGGGCCTCGGGGTCACGTTCAAGGAACTCACCAAGACCGTCGTCAACGGCGCCGAGACGGTGCAGTACCCGCACGAGAAGGAAGCGCCGCCCACCCGTGCTCGTGGGGTGATCGCCCTTCACGAAGAGAACTGCACGGCTTGCATGCTCTGCGTGCGTGAGTGTCCCGACTGGTGCATTTACATCGAGGGCCACAAAGAACTCGCCCCGCCGCGACGCGCCGGGGGCAAGCCTCGATCGGTGAACAAGCTCGATCGTTTCGATATCGACTACGGCCTGTGCATGTACTGCGGAATCTGCGTCGAGGTCTGCCCGTTCGAAGCCATCTTCTGGAGCCCGGAGTATGAATACTCCGAGCCTCGCATCGCTGACCTTCTCCACGACAAGACCCGGCTCGGGCAATGGATGGAGACCGTCCCCGAGTTCGAGCCCTACGAGGCCGGCGCAGAGGTCAAGGCAAAGAAGGTGCCTCGTTGATCGCCGTTGTCGCTCCTCTCATCGCCACCACGTCATGGGCGCCGAACATCTTCTTCTGGACCATTGCCGTTGTCGCTACTGCTGCGGCCTTGAAGATGGTCACCACTGACAATGTGGTACATGCTGCGCTGTACCTGCTGATCGTGCTGGCTGCTGTTGCTGCGGTCTACGTCATCCTCGGTGCGGAGTTCGCTGCGGCAACCCAGGTCATGGTCTACATCGGTGCCATCTTGGTGCTCTTGCTCTTCGGCGTGATGCTCACCCGAGCCCGCATCGGCGGCGACGACGATCTGAACTACCCGCAGCGTTGGATCGGCGCCCTGGTCGCCACTGCGCTGTTTGCGGTCATGGGCTATTCGCTTTGGGAAGCCTTTGGCGACGATCAACTACCTGACGACCGAGTCGTGCAACGCACCAGCGATGTCGCCGATTCGATCTTCGGCTCCTACATCGTGCCCTTCGAAGCTATCTCGGTACTGCTCTTGGCCGCCCTGATCGGTGCCGTTGTCGTGGCGAGAAAGGACTGAGGGACCCCAATCATGTGGCTGAATCAGTTTCTCTTTTTTGCAGCGGTGCTGTTTTCGATCGGGGTGTACGGCGTACTCACCCGTAAGAACGCGGTGCTCGTGCTCATGTCGATCGAGTTGATCCTCAACTCGGTCAACATCAATCTGGTGGCGTTCGGCGCATACAACCAAGACATCGCCGGTCAAGTGTTCGCCCTGTTCATCATCGCTGTCGCGGCAGCTGAGGTCGGTGTTGGCCTGGCCATCGTCCTCCTCATCTACCGGAACCGTCGAAGCATCGACGTTTCCGAAGCCGACCTCCTCAAAGGCTGACCGAAGGTTCTTACTGGTGTCCCTCGCAATGCTCGCCGCTGAAGCTGCACCCACGTTCGAGGTCTCGTCGTGGTTTTTCGAAAACGCCTGGCTCGTTCCGGCGTTGCCTGCTGCTTCGTTCCTCATCACGCTCCTGTTCGGGAAGCGTCTCCTTGGCGACAAGGTGCATTTCATCGGTCTCGCTGCCGTCGGTGCTGCTCTCGTGTTGTCGCTTGCGACTGCCTTCTCCTGGATCTCCCAGGTCGAGGGTCACGATCCCGAGGCTGCTGCTCACTCGGTCGAGTACAGCAATGACAATTGCTACGCCGGGTATCAGGGCGCCAAAGACGACAGCGACGGCGAAGACGCCGATCACGACGATGATGCCTCGGCTCCGGTTTCGCTTGCATTCGCCGCTGAAGGTGAAGGTGGTGAAGAGGGCGAAGAGGTTCACGCCAAACCGCTTCCGGTGGTGTGCGCCTACACCTGGTTCCAGTCAGGTGGTTCGGCTGGGGAAGGTGGTGCCACCATTCCCTGGGGCACCCTGGTCGACGGCCAGTCGGTGATGATGCTCGTTGTCGTCACGTTCATCTCGTTCCTCGTTCACGTCTTCTCGACCGACTATGTGGCCGGCGACCGTCGATACACCCACTACTTCGCCTTCCTCTCATTGTTCACCGCCTCGATGTTGTTCTATGTGTTGGCGTCCTCGACGCTACAGATGCTCGTCGGCTGGGAACTCGTCGGAGTCTGTTCCTTTGCGCTCATTGGGCATTGGTGGGAAGACAAGAACAACTCCGATGCCGCGTTGAAAGCGTTCCTCACCAATCGCGTTGGCGACATCGGCCTGCTCATTGGCGTGATCATCCTGTTCTTCGCCGCCGGGAACACCTTCGACACACTGACGATCAATCACGCGGCGGTGACCGGCGCAATCGGACACGGCACGTTGACGGTTGCCAGCCTGTGTCTCCTCGCTGCGGTGATGTCGAAATCCGGTCAATTCATCCTGCATACCTGGCTGCCCGATGCCATGGCCGGCCCGACGCCCGTCTCAGCACTGATCCACGCCGCGACCATGGTGGTGGCCGGTATCTACCTGATCGGCCGTCTCTATCCGGTGTTCTGGGATGGACTGAGCATCCCTGGCTCGTCGCTGAACGTGCTTGCTGTCATGGGTGGCATCACCTGCCTGGGTGGTGGCGCGCTGGCCTTCGTGCAGCGTGACATCAAGAAGGTCCTGGCCTATTCCACGATCTCGCAGCTCGGCTACATGGCCATGGCGCTCGGGGTGGGAGCCTGGACTGCGGGAATGTTCCACCTGTTCACCCACGCCATCTTCAAGGCCTGTCTCTTCCTCGGCGCCGGTTCGGTGAGTCATGCCTGCCACCACAGCTTCGACATGAAGGCCGATATGGGTGGGCTGCGTAAGTACATGCCCAAGACCTTCGTCACGTTCGTGATCGCCTCGGGAGCGCTTGCGGGTATCCCGCCGCTCGCTGGTTTCTGGTCCAAAGACGAGATCCTCGTCGGCACCGGTGGTTGGCCGGGCACCGAGGGCAATGGCAACTACACGATCATCTTGGTGATGGGCCTGCTCACCGCAGCGATGACCGCTGCCTACATGACCCGAGTCATCTGGCTGACCTTCTTCGGCACCTACCGGGGTCACGTCCACCCACACGAGTCGGGCCCCCGCATCACCATCCCGCTTCAGATCCTGGCCGGACTGGCCGTCGTGGTTGGTTTCCTCAACGTTCCGAAGCAGTTGCCATTGATCGGCGACGCAATCGGTTTGAAGTTCGAGGAGTGGTTCGAACCTGGCGGGGGGTCGACCTTCCCGGTCATCGGCCATGCCAAGCCAAGCTTCTCGCTCGCCATCTTCGCCACGCTGCTCGCTCTTGGTTCGGCGACGTTGGTGTGGACCTACTACAAGCGGCTCTACGCCCAAGACAACAAAGCGACCGAGTACACCGACTCGTTCGTTGCCAACAACGGCTTCGTTCGTGCCGGCCACACGTTGCTGGTCGAGAAGTTCTATCTCGACCACCTGTACACCGGCGTCATCGCCGGCGCTTTCAAGGGACCGCTGGCCCGAGCGACGTACTGGTTCAATCAGCACGTGCTCGACGGCGTGATCGACAACGTCGGCAAGGGCTCGGTCGGTCTGGGTCGGTTCATCTACCGATTCATCGACCAGGGCACCATCGACGGCGCGGTCAACGCGTCAGGTGTCGCCGCTTCGGGGTCTGGTCAAGTCCTGCGCCGGGTCGAGTCCGGCAAGATTCGCCAGTACGCAGCTTTGATGTTCGGCGCTTCAGCGCTCCTCGCTGCCGTCTTCATCGTGGCCATCTGATGATGATCGCCATGTTCGACACCGCAGCAACCGTCAGTGATCCCCCTGCTAGGGAACGAGTGAGGAATCAGAAATGACAGAGTTCTTGAACGACTGGGGAATCACCACCATGGTCTTCCTGCCCCTCGTGGGCGCGTTGATCATGATGATCACCCCCGCCGATCAGGAGGAGACCCACAAGGGCATCGCTCTCCTCACCACGCTGGCAACAGCGGTGATCGGCGTCCTGCTCTTCCTCGACTTCGACTTCGACAATTCGGCAACGCTCCAATTCGTCGTCGATCGGTCCTGGATCGACATCGTGAACGCCCGGTACAGCGTCGGCCTCGACGGCATCTCGCTCCCGCTGATCGCCTTGACGTTGTTGGTGGTGCCGCTGGTCATCATCTACTCGTGGGATCACATTCCGGCGCCGGGCAACCCCAAGTCGTTCCTGATCCTGATTTTGGTGCTTCACACCGGCATGCTCGGCAGCTTCGTCGCTCAAGACCTGGTGCTGTTCTTCGTCTTCTTCGAAGTGGTGCTGCTCCCGATGTACTTCATGATCGGTGTCTGGGGCGGCGAGAAGCGTCTCTATGCCGCGATCAAGTTCTTCCTCTTCACGCTGTTCGGCTCGGCCCTCATGCTCGTCAGCTTTCTTGCGCTCTACTGGCTCACTGGGTCACAGACCTTCAACATGGTCGAACTCGCCCAGGAAGTCGCCAAGGGCGACATCTCCAGCCGGGCTCAGTGGCTGATCTTCGGCGGCATGTTCATGGGCTTTGGCATCAAGGTGCCGATGTTCCCGTTCCACACATGGTTGCCCGATGCCCACACACAGGCACCGACGCAGGGCTCGGTCATTCTCGCTGCGGTGCTGCTGAAACTCGGTACCTACGGCTTCATTCGGATCGCCATCCCGATCCTGCCTGCGGCCGCCATCGACTGGGCTCCGATCATCGGGTTGCTTGCGGTGATCGGCATCATCTACGGCGCCCTCGGTTGTCTTGCCCAAACTGACATGAAGCGACTCATCGCCTTCTCGTCCGTTGCCCACATGGGTTACGTCATGCTCGGTATCGCAACGATGACACCGTTTGGTCTCAACGCCGCCATCTTCGGAATGGTCGCTCACGGGCTCATCACCGGCATGTTGTTCTTAATCGCCGGTTCGGTGAAGGAACGTTTCCACACGCTCGAGATCGATCGACTGGGTGGTCTGCTCGTGCAGGCCCCCCGAATGGGTTGGGCGCTCGGTTTCTGTGTCATGGCCTCGCTCGGTCTTCCCGGTTTGGCCGGGTTCTGGGGCGAATTCCCCGCCATCCTGGCCGCCTACAACCCCGCCGAGGGCATCAGCACCACGCTGTTCCGGGTGTACATGGTGATCGCCGCCATCGGAACGGTCCTCGCCGCGGCGTATCTTCTCTGGCTGCTCCAGCGCACCGCCTTCGGTGAACCCAGCGAGGAATTCGTGAACGATCCGCATATCCACGACGCTGGCCGGTTCGAATGGATCGCGTGGACTCCGCTCTTGGTCCTGATCGTTGTGTTCGGTTTCGTGCCCAGCTTGATCTTCGACATCACTGACTCGGCGGTCGTGCAGGCCCTCCAAGCCTTCGGAGCCACTCCGTGATTCCTCTCCTGGCCCAAGCAGCGCAAGCGCCGTTCATCCGGCCGCACATCGATTGGCACGCCGTCGCTCCCGAGCTCGTGTTGTTGGGTGCAGGCGCATTGATCACGCTGATCGATCTCATCTGGCTCGAACGTGTTCGGCGGATCATCCCGACGCTCACGGCCTTCGCGTTCCTGGCTGCGTTGATTCCGGTAGCCACGCTCTGGGAGGCGAACGACGGCGTCGCTCGATCGATGTTCGATGGCGCGTATGTCTTCGACAACTATGCGCTCGTGCTCAAGGGGCTGTTCTTGCTCTCGGGCTATGTGATCGTCTTGATCTCGACGAACTACATGAGCGAGGGCGACTACTACGACAGCGAGTACTACCAGCTCATATCTGCCTCGGTGCTTGGCATGCTCGTCATGTCGTCGGCCCGTGACCTCGTTTCCATCTTCGTTGCGCTCGAGCTGGTCTCGATCCCGGCCTACCTCATGGCGGCGTGGCGCAAGCGGGACCTTCGCTCCAACGAGGCAGGTCTCAAGTACATGCTCATGGGGGTCTTCGCCTCGGGAATCTTGCTCTACGGCATGTCGTTGCTCTACGGCTTGACGGGAAGCACCAAGTTGGTCGACATCGGGCAGGCCATCGCCATCGGCGAGTCCAAGCCGATCATCACGCTGGCAGTGGTCTTCTGCGTCATCGGCTTCGGATTCAAGGTGTCGGCTGTGCCGTTCCACACCTGGGCACCCGACACCTACGAAGGGGCGCCAACGCCGCTCACGGCGTTCTTGGCCGTTGCGTCGAAGACTGCAGGTTTCGTGGCCCTCATCAGCATCGTCGTCTTCGCTTTCCCAGGTCAGTCCGACGTTGTCGAGCCGCTCATTTGGCTGCTGTCGGCGCTCACCATGACGGTTGGCAATCTCATCGCCCTCCGCCAGACCAATATCGTGCGCATGCTTGCCTACTCGGGTATCGCTCAGGCCGGCTACATCCTGGCACCGCTTGCGGTCTACAGCGGGCGAACCGATCAGGCGGTCTCGGCGATGGTGACCTACCTCGTGATCTACGCCGCCATGAACCTTGGCGCCTTTGCCATGGTCATCATCATCGCCCGCAAGACCCGTTCGGGCGAGATCTCCAGCTACGGCGGTCTTTTCCAGTACGCGCCAGGGCTGACCGTCGCCATGACCGCCTTCCTGTTCTCTCTTGCTGGCATCCCCCCGATGGGTGGTTGGTGGGGCAAGTTCGAGCTGTTCCGAGTGCTCACCGATGGCAGCAGCAGCTCGGGAGTTGCGCTGGCCGTGGTGTTGGCGGTCAACTCCGTGGTTGCCGCTTACTACTACCTCGCCATCGCCAAGCAGATGTGGTTCATGCCAGCACCCGATGGCGATCACAGCCGGATCGTGGTGCCGCCGGCACTACAGGTCGCGGTTGCTCTGACGCTGATCATCGCCCTCGGCACCGGCACGCTGCTGCCAGGCGTGTTGAGTGACATGACAGACTTCACGATGCTTGCGGCACCGTAGATCCTGCCCAACCGGCATGAAGATCTCGTGACCGTGGAGCGCTTCGATCACTACATGAACCGCTGCCTCTACGGGGGCAGCGGTTTCTATGTTTCTGGTGCCGGCGTTGCCGGGCGGCGAACGGGCGACTTCATAACGAGCCCTGAAGTTGGCCCGCTCTTCGGGGCTGTGCTCGCTCGATGGATTGATGATCAGTGGCGTTCGCTCGGCTCACCAGGTTCGTTCGTCGTGATCGATGCCGGCACCGGACCGGGCACGCTGCTGCGAAGCCTCGAGCGCGCCGGCCCAGCGTGCTCGGCTGCGTGGGACCTGATCGGCGTCGACCCAGCGAACGGTACGGAGTTGCCCGAGTGCCTCGACGGGGCGGTCGTCATTGCCAACGAGCTACTCGACAACCTGGTGGTGCGGATTCTGGAGCGGAAGCCTTCGGGCTGGTATGAGGCGTGGGTCGAAGGTGCGAGCGAGGTGTTGCTGCCGCTCGGCTCCACTGATGCTGCCCGACTGCCCGATGCCGTCGCGGCACTTGCGGTCGGGGCCCGCGTGCCGTGGTTCGATGCAGCCGCTCGGTGGGTCGATGATGTGCTGCAGCGCGGCGCTGCCGCCGTGCTCGCCATCGACTACGGGGCAGCAACGACCGCCGAACTCGTCGAGCGTGGTGGGTGGCTCCGGACCTATCGCCAACACCAGCGGGGGAGCGACCCCTACGTGGCACCGGGAAGCGTCGATATCACGTTCGACGTTGCCTTCGATCAGCTACCACACCGTCCGTTCTTGATGAGGCAGGCCGACTTCTTGGCCAAGCACGGAATCGGCGAACTGGTCGATGACGGCCGCCGCCATTGGTCAGCAAATGCTGCTCGCCCCGATCTCGAGGCGATGCTGATGCGGAGCCGAGTCGCCGAGGGCCAAGCGCTGACCGACCCCTCCGGGTTGGGGTCCTGGATCGTGGCCGCGTGGGGCACCCATGAATCCGAGGAATAGCCCGAAGCGCACAGCGCCTCTCCGCTGTTCCCCTTAGCCTCAACATGATGCGTCAGCCCGAGAGACCCACCCTCAGTCGAGAGGCCATAGCGACAGCTGCGCTCGAGCTGATCGACGCTGAAGGTCTGGCGGGGCTCTCGATGCGAAAGCTCGGGGCGCAGCTCGGTGTCGAGGCAATGTCGCTCTATCACTACGTCGCAAACAAGAGCGACCTCCTCGACGCGGCAGTCGAACAGATCTACCTCGAGATCGAGATACCGACGCAAACCGAAGCGGCCGAATGGGAGGCCACGGTTCGCGCCGGGCTTCGGTCGTTCCGTGACACCCTCGCCCGCCACCCGAACACCATCTCGCTGTTCGCTGCCGAACCGGCGGTGAGCCCAGGTGCCTTCGGTGTCTTCTACGCCGCCTACGACCGTCTCCGGTCGGCGGGCTTGGAGCCAACCCAGGCGCACGATGCGCTCCATCTGATCGTTTCGTTCGTCCTTGGCCATCTGATGCTGGGGGTCAGCGGCCCCGACGGCGAAGGCGTCTTCGATCTGGTCGAAATCACCGACGCCACCGACCCTGAAGTCGCCACCTTCATCCAGGCTGGCAGCGTCATGGAGCTCGACGACCATTTCGAGTTCGGTCTCGACACCATGATCGCCGGTCTTCGGACCCGGTTCGATCTGCCCTGACCAGGGGTGACAATCGCCCTCTCTGCGACTCCCGACTAGCATCGAACGAGTGCTCACCACGGGCTTGGGTCCGCGGCGACGATTGCTGCGAGGAATGGAGTCTGCGATGACGGAACCAACGATTGGCGTCTACGAAATCGAGGGGCGTCTGTTCCCGCCGCCTGCTGAGTTTGCGGCGAATGCGCTGGCCAACGATCGTTCGTTCTACGACGAGGCTGACGCCGATTACGAGGCCTTCTGGGCTCGTCAGGCGCGTGAGCTGCTGACCTGGGATACCGACTTCACCAAAGTCCTCGACTGGCAGCTGCCGTTCGCAAAGTGGTTCGAGGACGGCAAGCTCAATGTGTCGGCCAACTGTCTCGACCGTCACGTCGACGCCGGAATGGGCGGCAAGGTCGCCTACCACTGGGAGGGCGAGCCCGGCGACACGCGCACCATGACCTATGCAGAGCTCCTCACCGAGGTGAAGAAATTCGCCAATGTGCTGAAGGGGTTGGGCGTCGAGAAGGGCGACCGCGTTGCCATCTACATGCCGATGATCCTCGAGCTACCGATTGCCATGTTGGCCTGCGCTCGTATCGGGGCTGCGCACTCGGTGATTTTCGGCGGCTTCTCTGCCGACGCGATCCTCGATCGTTGTGTCGACGCCGAGGCCAAGGTGATCGTCACTGCCGATGCGGGGTACCGCAGAGGTGCGCCGGCGCTCTTGAAGGTCACGGTCGATGCTGCGCTCGATTCGGGTGCCCCGTCGGTCACCAATGTGGTCGTCGTCGACCGCTGCCAAACCGACCCCGACATGGTCGAGGGCCGAGACCTTTGGTGGCACGAGGTCATGGCCGACGCCTCCGATGACTGCCCTGCCGAGCCAATGGACGCCGAGCAGTTGCTGTACTTGCTCTACACCTCGGGCACCACGGCCAAGCCCAAGGGCATCATGCACACCTCCGGCGGGTACCTCACCCAGGTCGCTTTCAGCCACAAGTACATCTTTGACCTTCGGCCAGAAACCGACGTCTACTGGTGTGCCGCAGACATCGGCTGGGTCACCGGTCACAGCTATATCGTCTACGGCCCGCTCACCAATGGCTGTACGTCGGTGATGTATGAGGGCACGCCCGACACGCCGGGCAAAGATCGGCTGTGGGACATCATCGAGCGCTACGGCGTCACTCAGCTCTACACCGCGCCAACCGCCATTCGCATGTTCATGAAGTGGGGAGCGCAAGAGCCTGCCGGTCATGATCTGTCGACGCTTCGAGTCATGGGGACCGTTGGCGAGCCAATCAACCCCGAGGCATGGATGTGGTACCACGAGCACATCGGTGGGGAGAACACGCCGATCGTCGACACCTGGTGGCAGACCGAGACGGGCGGTCACATGATTGCTCCGATGCCCGGCCTCACCACGACCAAGCCCGGCTCTGCCTGTCAGCCGATCCCCGGCATCTTCACCGAACTGGTCGATGATGCGGGCCAGACGGTCGAGGTCGGTGGCGGCTACCTCACGATCACGCGGCCCTGGCCGTCGATGCTCCGTGGCATTTGGGGTGATCCCCAGCGCTACCACGACACCTACTGGAGCACCTACGAGGGAAAGTATTTCGCCGGCGACGGCGCCAAACTCGACGACGACGGCTACCTCTGGCTGCTCGGTCGAGTCGACGACGTCATGAACGTCTCGGGCCACCGTATTTCCACCACCGAGGTGGAGTCAGCGCTCGTCGATCATCCGGCTGTTGCCGAGGCGGCGGTCGTTGGTGCAACTGACGACCTCACCGGTCAAGCCATCGTCGGCTACGTCATCCTGCGGGGCACGCACGAGTCCAGCCAAGAGTTGGCCAGGGAGATTCGCGAACACGTCGGAGTGAAGCTCGGCAAGATCGCCCGACCCAAGATGGTCGTGATCGTACCTGACCTTCCCAAGACCCGATCGGGCAAGATCATGCGGCGGTTGTTGCGCGATGTCGCCGATGGTCGAGATCTTGGTGACACCACCACGCTGGCTGATCCCGGAGTGGTCGACGAGATTGCTGCTCGGGCGGCCGAGGCCGCCGAGGGCTGATGCGGTTGAGCATGTCTCGCGATGATCCCGTTTGGACGTGGAACGCCGGCAAGGTGCTGACGGCAGGTCCCACGGTCTGCGTCGATATCGACGGCGTCCTTGCTGACGCTACCCATCGCCAATATCTGCTCGACTACCACGATTGGGACAGCTTCTTCATGGCCGTCGGCGATGATGCCCTCCTCGAGCCGCAGGCTGCGCTGCTCGAACTGCTGAGTGAGAATCATGTCGTTGCCCTCGTCACCTCCCGTCCTCAATGGGTGGGTGACCTCACCATTGGCTGGCTCGGTCGTTCGAAGGTGCGCTGGGACCTGTTGATCATGCGCTCGAATGGCGACTACCGGCGGGCACCGCAGGTCAAGGCGAATGCGGTCGAGCAGCTTCGCGAAGCTGGCTTCGATCCAGTGTTGGCATTCGATGACGACGAACGGAATGTGGCTGCCTACGAACGCGAAGGCGTGCCGTGTGTCTACATCCACTCGGGCTATCACCCGCAGGACTGACCTGTCCCCGCTTGACACAATATGTTGTGTCAAGCGCCACGGAACTCCCGTCGCGAAACGAGCGTTGGTGACGTCATGAAGAACGGATTGAAGACAGCGGTGCTGCTGACTGCCATGGGCTCGCTGGTCATGCTGATCGGTGGGGCGATAGGCGGATCCAGCGGGTTGATCTTTGGCTTCGTCATCGCCATCGCGATGACGGGGTTCTCGTATTGGAAGAGCGACACGCTCGCGATCAAGTCGGCCCGAGCGGTTGCGGTGACCGAGCAGCAGATGCCTGAGTACTACGCGATCATGCGTGAGCTCACACAACTCGCTGACATGCCAATGCCGAGGCTCTACGTATCCCAGGAGCAACAGCCGAACGCCTTCGCCACCGGCCGCAATCCCGACCACGCCGCGGTCTGTGTCACCGAAGGGCTGCTGCGGACGCTCAGCTGGGTCGAGATCCGCGGCGTTCTCGCTCACGAACTCGCACACATTCGCAATCGTGACATCCTCACCGGCTCAGTCGCAGCGGCGATCGCCATGGCGATCGGCTTCGTCGCTCGTATGGCGATGTACGGCGCGATGTTCGGCGGTGGTCGCGATCGTGAAGGCGGAGGTAACCCGATCGGTGCGCTCGCCGTTGCCATCTTTGCTCCAATGGCGGCGGGCCTGATCCAAATGGCAATCAGCCGAAGCCGTGAGTACGAAGCTGATCGCACCGCGGCCCGCCTCATCGGCGATGGCGAGCC